>JAACPR010000011.1 GCA_009995365.1 Candidatus Parcubacteria bacterium
TGTTTCTTTTATTAATTGATTAATCTTAACAAAAGAAAACAGTATTTTGAGATTATCTGTGTCCACTTTTTGGGGTACAGATCATTGGTGACCCTACGGGGAATCGAACCCCGATTTCAACCTTGAAAAGGTCGCGTCCTAACCGTTAGACGATAGGGCCATTTGGCAAACTCCCCTGCAAACTAATTAAAGCTCACTAGGAATTCGGCCAAGCTTGGCCTTGTTTTAAATGACTGTAAGATCACAAAAAACAAGTAAAGAAAATAATAACAATTTATCTTAAAAAAGCAACAGATAATTTATAACCAATACCACCAACTATGGCTCCAATCACTCCTCCCCAGACAATATCTGTAATAGCTACTTTCCAAGTCCATACATCAATGACTGCCAAATTAGTCAGAGCAAAAATCGCATAAGCAAAAACCCCGAACAAACTACCAAGGACAATTGATTTGAAAAACTTCCCTTCTCTGTAGCTTGGGTTAATGGCGAAGATGAATAACCCTGCGACTAGACCAATATAAGCCAAGAACGCTGGCACAATTCTGAACGATTCGGCCAAAATTTCCCCCACTTCTGCTTGATATAAAGGATTTGCACCAAAAATGATCCAAGTGAAATCAACTAATAAGAAAGCTCCGAACACTGACAAATACAACAAAATTTTATTTTTAAACATATACTTTATTATAACAAAAATGATATAATCTGCTTCATATGAAAAAATATTGTTATTTCAACGGTAAAATTATTGAATCAAAAAAAGCTAGCCTCCCGATAAATGATATCGGCGTCATTAGAGGTTATTCTATTTTTGATTACTTTCGAACTTATAACGGAAGGCTTTTCCGCCTAAGCGACTACTACAAGCGTTTTAAAAAATCTGCAAAAAGTATCGGTTTTGATATCCCTATTAGCCAAAAAGAACTGGAAAGTATTTTGTTAAAGCTTCTCAAGAAAAATAAAGATACCGATTCTGCCTTTCGTCTGGTTTTGACTGGTGGCGCCAGCTCTAATTCTATAAGCTTAGAATCAAAGGGGAATTTTTATGTCATTGCAGAAAATCTTCCAAAGATTGACCCTAAATATTACAAAGAAGGTGCGAAATTAATCACTAGCGAATACCAAAGGCAAATTCCTGAATCAAAAACTGCTTCATACATCCATGCTGTAAAGCTTCAAGGAGAAAAAAAGAAAGCTGGTGCGATGGAAATTCTATATCACTACAATGGGAAAGTTCTAGAATGCTCTACTAGTAATATTTTTGTGATCAAAAATGGCGTTCTCAAAACTCCAGAAAAAAATGTCTTGCACGGGATTACTCGTAAAACAATCATCGAGCTAGCCAAGGAAAATGGATTCAAAGTAGCCGAGAAAGATATCAAAATGTCTGAAGTTTGGAATGCTGATGAGGTTTTAATTACATCTAGCGGTAAAGCGATGGTTTTACCGATTGTTAAAATTGATGACAAAAAAATTAGTAGTGGAAAAGTTGGCCCGATTTCAGAATACTTGATAAATGCTTTTAGAGAACTAACTTCAAATAATTAATCCTAGAATTTTTATTTTTTTCTGATATTCTATTAATTGTTGGTTAGTTATTAGAGTGTTTTGTTTATTAGGGCGATTAGCTCAGTTGGCTAGAGCGTCTCATTGACGTTGAGAAGGTCACAGGTTCGAATCCTGTATCGCCCACAAATTATGAAAATATTATCAATCGAGACTAGCTGTGATGAGACAGCCATCTCTTTATTGAAAGCAAAAGAAGAGAATTCCAATCCGAAATTCGAAATTTTAGGAAATGTTCTATATTCTCAAATTGAAAAGCATAAGGAATTCGGTGGCGTATTCCCTTCACTCGCCAAGCGCGAACATGCATTGAATCTGACACCTCTACTAGAAAAACTTTTAAAAGAAACCAGCGAGGAAATAATTCCTGACGGCGAGATCGCTGAGTTTGAAAAAAATATTGAAAAAGAAACCCAAGAAATTTTATCTCGTGAACCAGATTTGTATGAGGCTTTTATAAAATATGTTTCTAAAATTGAAAAGCCGGATGTAGATTTGATCGCTGTCACCTCTGGACCAGGTCTTGAACCTGCTCTATGGGTCGGAATCAATTTCGCACGCGCGCTTTCTCTGGCTTGGCAAATTCCAGTTATTCCGGTAAATCATATGGAAGGACATATCACTTCTGTATTAAAAGACCCTGAGGCTTCAGAGAAAATTTCTTTTCCTGCAATTTCACTCTTAATCTCGGGTGGACACACTCAATTAGTTTTGGTTAAAAATTGGGGACAATACGAAGTAATCGGCAACACTAAAGATGATGCCATTGGTGAAGCCTACGATAAGGTTGCGCGGTTACTAGATTTAGAATACCCGGGTGGACCAAAAATTTCAGCGCTGGCAGATACTGCACGCAATAAAATTGAAACAGATGAAAATTTTTGTGACGACGAATTAAATTTCAAAGAAGCTTGTGATAAATATGAAATTTCTCTACCGCGCCCAATGCTTGGAACCGATGATTTTGATTTTTCTTTTTCCGGAATCAAGACCGCAGTTTTGTATCTTTTGAAAAAATTAAAAGAAAAACATGGTGAAACTTTGACTGAAAAAATTAAATCACTTGTTGCACTAGAATTTGAGACAGCTGTGACCGAAGTACTACTTAAAAAAACATCCAAAGCAATTGATAAATATAATGCCAAAGATTTAATAATTGGTGGGGGTGTTATTGCTAACAAAAATATTCGCGAAACTTTTGCAAGACTGCAAAACAGTCTTGAAACTAACACAGAAAAAGTTAATGTATGGGTACCAGAAATTAATCTAACTACTGATAATTCAATAATGATTGGTATTGCTGGATACTTGAACTTTAAACAAAATCCTGATGCAGTAAAAATTAACCCAGAAATTGTTGCTAACGGTAATCTAAGTTTGTAATCAAAAAGACATGAAAAAATTGACTAAAATTTAATTTGTAGTTAAATAAACAACTGAACCCAAACAATAACCAGTACATAGACAAGAAAGGAATAACAAATGTCGATTGTCAATCGCAACAAGACAGCAAAAGTAATTCGATTTAATCGCAGAAGAGGTTTTGGAATAGCTAAATACGAGGGAAAAACTATAATTTTCCACGTACGCAACTATAGCCAAGTCGAAATCGCG
Source organism: Candidatus Parcubacteria bacterium (assembly GCA_009995365.1). Classification (GTDB taxonomy): domain Bacteria; phylum Patescibacteriota; class Minisyncoccia; order Phycocordibacterales; family JAACPR01; genus JAACPR01. The sequence continues at coordinate 3,187 of JAACPR010000011.1, forward strand.
AATGGTCGGAGAGATGGATCGGTAAAATTCGGTTCCAAGATTAAGTGCGAAAGCCTGCCTGAAACAGGCGACCGTATTTATTTCAAAGGCGGAGCCAGAAAAGACCGAACTACCGAGCAGACAAGACTTTCTGCTGTCGCATGGTTCTTCAAAGAAGACCTATCAAAAAAGATAGCGAGTAAAAAAAGAAACAAGCGATTAGGTAGAGTTATCAGATCAAGGAAAAGACGCAGATTAAAGTATACGCATCCAATTCCCTGTTATAGCTAAAATTACTACCTTTCGACAAGACCCCACCACAAATACTGGTGGGGTTTTTCTTTGCATATAAACAGTGCCAAGGGACGGGAACGAGAGAGTAATTATTGGAATTTGTTAGGTTTTTCTGCTAATATTTGCCTATGTTCAACCTACCAGAAAAATTTCTAAAGCCTTACGATCCGACTTCAACCGAGTCGGTAATTTATAAAAAATGGATGGATTCAGGACTTTTCAATCCTAATGTCTCTATTGAAAAAGGATACACAAATGCTGATGCAGAAAAATTCTCTATTGTTCTTCCCCCACCCAATGTTACCGGGCAAATGCACACAGGTCATGCTCTGATGATTGCTATCGAGGATTCGATTGTTCGATACCACAGAATGACAGGCAAGAAAACTCTTTGGATTCCTGGGACTGACCACGCGGCCATCGCCACCCAAACAAAAGTAGAAAAAGTTCTACTAAAAGAAGAGAAGAAAAATCGTCACGATTTAGGTCGCGAAGAATTTATGAAGCGAGTTCATGAATTTGCGCAAAATAGTCATGACACAATCGTTAATCAGGTCAAATCCATGGGGGCTAGTGTTGATTGGTCACGAGAAGCCTTCACTTTAGATGAAAAGCGCCAAAACGCAGTTTACACCGCTTTTAAACAAATGTATGGAGAAGGGCTTATCTATCGAAAAAACAGAATTGTTAATTGGGATCCCAAAGGGCAAACTACAATTTCCGACGATGAAATAATTCACGAAGAAACTAAGGGGAAATTTTATTATTTCAAATACTCTGCAGACTTCCCTATAACTATTGCGACTACTCGTCCTGAAACTAAAGTCGGTGACACGGCTATTGCTGTTCACCCAGAAGATAAACGCTACAAAGATTTAATTGGACAGACTTTTAATATTGATTTTGTTGGCGTTCCGTTGGAAATTAAAATTATCGGCGACGAAGAGGTCGATCCTGAATTTGGAACTGGTGCTGTTGGTGTTACCCCAGCACACTCGCAAACTGACTATGACATGGCGATGCGACACGACTTGCCTATTAAACAAGTTATAAATGAATACGCTAAAATGGAAGTAGCCGATGAAGAATTGAATGGCAAGAAGACTATCGAGGCGAGAGAAATTATTGTAGAGCGATTGCGCGATGCTGGATTACTAGAAAAAGAAGAAGAAGTTGATCAAAACTTATCTCGTGCCGAGAGAACAAATGCAATTATCGAACCACTTCCAAAACTGCAATGGTGGATTAATGTTAATAAAGAATTCACAAACAAAGCAGGACAGAAAACAAATCTAAAAAATGAAATGATCAAAGCCGTCAAAGGTGATGGTGAGAATAAAGGTGAAATCGAAATTCTACCTGAGCGTTTTGAGAAAACTTATTATCATTGGATTGAAAATTTACGCGATTGGTGTATTTCTCGTCAGATTTGGTATGGTCATCGAATTCCGGTTTGGTATAAAAAAGACACAGGTTTGAATGGTGCCGATGCTAAGGGCGATGAAATTTATGTTGGCACACAAGCGCCATCAGGCGACGACTGGATTCAAGACGAAGACACTCTTGATACATGGTTTTCATCGGGACTTTGGACTTTCTCTACTCTAGGTTGGCCTGAAGAAACTGACGATCTGACGACTTACCATCCGACTGATTTATTGGAAACTGGTTACGATATCTTGTTTTTCTGGGTTGCTAGAATGATTTTAATGAGTAGCTATCTATTAGGACAAGTTCCCTTCAAGACTGTTTATTTGCACGGCCTGGTTCGAGACACGCAAGGCAGGAAAATTTCAAAATCTCTCGGAAATACAATTGATCCAATTGAATTAAATGAAAAATACGGAGCTGATGCACTACGCATGGGAATGATGGTTGGAGTTGGACCAGGAAGCGATGTTAGTTTAGGAGAAGACAAAATAAAAGCTTATAAAAAATTCTCTAATAAAATTTGGAACGCTAGCCGTTTTGTTTTGGAAAATTTGAACGATTACGATTTTAACAAGCACGACGAAATTGAAGTTAATCCAGAGGATCAGCAAAACCTTGAGGAATTAAATGAAGTCTTGAAAGATGTAACAGACGATGTTGAAAATTATCGCCTGTATCTCGCTACGGAAAAACTTTACCATTATTTCTGGCACACTTTTGCCGATAAAATAATTGAAGAATCAAAAGAAGCATTAAACGATGATGACGCGACTGCACGACAATCAAAACAAAAAATGCTCTACACTATTTTAGTTAATTCACTAAAAGCACTCCATCCATTTATGCCTTTCATTACAGAAGAAATTTGGGGAGAAATTCCTGCATCATCTATCAAAGACTCTGATATAATAATGGTAGCGAAGTGGCCATTAAAATAAAAAGTAACTAGAGATGACTACTACAACCACAATTTTTCTATCCTTTTTAGCTGGTTTTATACCAGCTTTAATTTGGCTTTTTTATTTTCTTTGGCAAGATAAAAAAAATCCCGAACCGGGCTGGAGAATTTTTAGTTCTTTTGTATACGGAATGCTGGCAGTTCCAGTTGCAATAGCTTTTCAGTATCTTGTAAATACATTTGTGTTACAAGACCAAGCCATTTCTAGTTTATTTTATACAGATTATTTTATAGCCATAACGGGCTTATTCCTTTGGGCTTCAATCGAAGAGATTTTAAAATACATAGCAGCGCACAAAGGTGGGATTTCTAAAAAATCAAACGATGAACCAATTGATCCAATAATTTATATGGTAACCGCTGCTATTGGTTTTTCTGCTTTGGAAAATACTCTCTTTATTTTAAATCCCCTACTTCACGGAGAGACTTACACGGCGCTTTTAACTGGTAATATGCGCTTTATAGGATCTTCACTTCTTCATATAGTTTCATCTGCGATTATCGGTTTATTTATTGCTTTTTCATATTACAAAACAGATAAGATTAAAAAGATTTATGTTTTTTATGGAATTTTCCTATCAATAGTTTTGCATACAATGTTTAATTCTTTTATAATTAGAGGTGATAACTTTACCTTGATTGGTTTTATTACGGTATGGATTTCAATAATCGCGATAATAATGTTATTTGAAAAAGTTAAAAGAATTTATAAGCCCTTAAAATAAAAAATATGAAAAAGAAAAAGTCATTTTTACAAAGATTAACAGGTGCGGTAAAAGTAAACGATTTCGATGATGATTTTGAATTAGAAGAAGAACAAGAGGAATTGGATGATATGGATAATTTCTCAAATGAATTGCAAGACCACGAAGAAAGAGAATTACCTGCCGAAGACGGTGAATTATCTGTAGACGTTCTAACTACTCCTGAAGAAATTATAATAAAAGCAATGGTGGCGGGCGTTAAGCCACAAGATTTAGATATTCAAATAACTCGTGATATGGTGACTATCCGAGGAACTCGAGAAGAAATAGATGAAGTTAAACAAGAAGATTACTATCACAAAGAGCTTTACTGGGGTGGCTTTTCAAGAAACATTATCTTACCTGAAGAAGTCGATGTTGAAGGTGCTGATGCCAAAGAAAAACATGGATTGCTTGTAATCAAACTTCCTAAATTAGACAAGGATCGCAAGACAAAATTGAGCGTTAAGAGTTCGTAAAAAAGTCCGTAATAAAAATTAACAAAAAAACTTCACGGAAAACCACGCAAAAAAATACCGATCGTATTTAACAAAAGAAAAAACCGCGCATCTACGATGCGCGGTTTTGTTTTTGTCTATTTTTCACCTAAACCGAAGCGGTATTTTGAATACCGATTTTGGTAAAAGCAGACCGAAGCTCGTCTTCGATCTCGTGAATGTTTTCGGTACAAACAGCGTAGCGAATATAGTATTCACGATCTTCACCTTTAACAACCCTTTTGAAAGGAACACCAACAACGCCGGTGTTTTCAATCATGAGCTGGTTAAAGTGCTCTGCGCTTTCAACCTTCTGACCGAATGCTGTATCGGGAACATGGAACATGACAAAGAAACCAGCCTTTGGCTCAAGAGCCAGTTCCAAACCACAATCGGTAGCAATTTCAATTAGCTTGTTCCGGCTTTCTGCATAACCATCGCGAATCCTTTCGATAACATCAAAATGATTTTCAAATAAATCAATAACACCGAAAGCACTCGCAGCATCAAGACCGCTGTCGCTTTCTCCCTTAATACGAGAGATGTCGCCAATAAAATCAGCTGATCCAACCATTGCACCAACACGCCATCCGCACATATTACCGGCTTTGGAAGCAGAATATGCTTCACACCAGCTAAGATTTGGATAGAGTGGTGCAATTTGTGCTAGGTTTGGAACCGAAGGGTCGCTTTTCAAAACTGCATAAGCAGCATCATTGAAAATGCGAATTTCGTTCTCCTCACAACAGGTGCAAATTTTATGGTACCACTCTGCGGTAGCAACAGCGCCAGTTGGGTTGTTTGGGAGATTCAACATAAGCAAATCTCCCCGTACAAGTATATTAGAAACGATATCTTCAATGGTTGGCAAGAAACCGCAGTCCGCAGAAAAACTATCGAACTGACGATGTTCAACACCCGCGGCCATGATTGATTGAACCATAGGTGTCGGATAACCGGGCGTTGTCATAACTACCCGATCAGACGATTCTCCGTCTTCCCAACCACCGAGTGATTCAATTATATAAGCAATCATTGGTTTGATGCCAGGGATTGGAAGATAGGCAATGTTCTCATGCTTAACATCTTCGAGAACCTCGCGATTACCAGGATGAGCCCAAACAAAACGCTTGGCAAAATCTGGACAACCAGGAGTGTCGTTATCTTGATACTCGTGCATAGCCTGATCTGGAGACATTGCTGCCGCTGACTTGGCTTGTCGTGCAGGAAAAGGAGCAGGACCGCTAGGCTGTCCAATAGACAGTAGTCGTAGCTTTTTACCTGCTTCTCTTGCTTTCGAACAAATTGCTTTGATAACCTGAAATAGATTACCTGCAGCGGGTTTTAATAATGATTCCATTTATTTAACTCTCTTTCTATATATTGTTTTAGTTTTGATTTAGAATAGACAAATTGTAAAACAACAAGTCTGCGTCAAATACTATATAAAAAGCAACTTATGTCAAACAAATGGAGAAAATAAAAAAACCGCACTATATTAATGCAGTCTTTATATGGTGTCAGGAGGCGGGCTCGAACCGCCGACCCTTCGCTCTTCAGGCGAATGCTCTACCAACTGAGCTATCCTGACATTTGTTTCTTAATTTTCTCCTTGATTAAATATCTCAATGAGTCTTGAAATATCAACTGACCCTGAAACAGCCTCTCTAGCTTGATTTAATTCTCTTAAGCCATCAACTAAAGTATCATAAGCACCAACTATATTTTCAAAGATTGGTTGTAGTATTGTAAACAATCCAATCGCAATTGCAACAGCAATCCCCCACTTAACGAACGTGAAAACTGTTGCCCATTTTGCCTTTCTCTGCAAACCTTTCAAAATTTTGTGATTTTCTTCTACAAGCTCTTTTAATTCTTGAAAATCACTATCATTATAGGTGCTCATGGGAAATATTTTAGCATGATTTTTAATAAAATAAAGCTATAAGCGATTATATATAGTTAATATAATAATAAAAAGACATTAAATTATTTTCAACAATGAAAGGAGACCCCAAAAAAGATTAATTGAAAGACTAAAAATAAAAAACACCACATTCGTGTGGTGTTTTTTATAATGCTTGTCTTCAGCTTAAGTATGAGCCGAATAGGGCTGACGCCCCACAAGCACTTAACTATACTATCATATTTTGTATAAAAGGATCGAATTAACATCACCAAATCTCCTTAATTGGTGCCCCAGCAGGTAAATGAAAATGATCTAATCGAAACTTTAACTAAAATGATTAAGACAATAAATTTAAATGATGTTAAATTAACACCCAAGTTAAATGTTGAGATACAAAAATTTAAAAAATTACAAGCTATGTTTTTAGCAAAGAAAAAATTTATGAATAATAATTAGATTAATTACTGAAGTAAGTCCTTGTATTCTGGATAATTATTTTTAATAAATTTTTTCCAATTAGAAGTTTCATTGCCTCCTCCTAAATTATTTTTATGATACACCAATAAAACACGGATTTTATTTATTTTCTTGTATTTAGCCACAATACACCTATTACCAGAACTATGTCTTGATTCTTGTGTTCCAGAAATTTTAAACTCTGTTTTGCAAATTACAACATCTAAATTTTTGTCTGAAATTTCCTCTGCAATAGTCTTTTCTAAGATTACATCAAAGCTTTTAAATTCTCGAATTAAAGCAGATAAGGTAAAATCCCATGCTTTTTTATATTTTTTAGCAAAGGTTTTAATATAATACCTTTCGGCGAAAGGCTCTATTTCAACTTCATAATTAGTAGACATCTTCTGGATTTTCTTGAGTTATTAATTCATATGGAATAATTTCATTATCTGAACAAATAGCATAAGGCAGTTGATTATGAGTAAATGCAACAATCTCTTTTGTATTTTTACCTTTCCATTTTTTAGAGATATCCTTTATCAACTTTTCTTCTTCTTTATTAATTTCAGATAGTATAACCTTTGCACCATTTCTTGTTTCTGAAATAAGCATAGCACCATCTTCCGTTGGACTGATTGCAATTTTTCCATCTTCAAAAAGTTCATCTATTGCACGAAAATAAGAATCTGGGACAGGTCCATACTGAATTTTTCTGTATGGCATTCCGCTCATACTTTCTAGTTTTCTATAAAACCAAGCAAAATCTGATAAATAAACAAGTTTTGCTAATTTAGTCTTTGTTATTTTGCCATCTTTATCCGATCCCGCATTTCTAATATATGTAAGAATCATCTGCTTATATTTTTCATAATTTGCAGGTGTGCCACTCTCCATTTCTTTTAAAGATACACCAAAAATTTCAGATAGTCTTTCGGCCTCTGAAAGAGTTAGTTCTTTTTTACCTTGTTCAATTGCAATATATGATGGACGAGAAATACCTAATCTTGTGGAAACATCTGATTGGGAAAGTCCACTTTTATTTCTAAGTTTTTTTATGGATTGAAAATATTTATTAGTCATACTTAGAGTATATAATATTGTGTAAACAAGTCAAACATATAAATGTCAATAAAACTGACATTTATAATTATGCATTATTTGAAGTTTTTCTATATGCCAGACTTAGTCCTATTATCCTCCTTACACAACATCTGACAATTTTCAGCAGTAGTTCTTCCTCCGTCGTGCCAAGGATTAATGTGGTCGGCTTCCATATCTCCAATTTGAAATTCTTCTTTACAAACAGGGCAAATTCCGTTCTGTCTTTCGTATGCTTCTCGTTTCATATTTGGAGTAAAAGCACGGATTGAAAGATACCGTTCTTTTCGAGTAAGTACATAAGGGTAAATACCTGACTTCTTTGTTACATCTTCATCTATCATTAATTCTTTAATTTCAGTTTCTAACTTTTCAGAATTAAGCTTTTTATCTTTAAATTCATTATAAAGTTCACCCCAGTTAACACCTGACATTTCTTTTCGGTAATTAGGAAATACTTTTCGAACCCAGTGAATTACATTTTGAAAATACTGCCACAATTCATCTGCATTTTTATCATGTTGATGTTTTGCCATGTATTCTTCTATTTGTTCATTGTTTATCCAAGATAAAGCAGTCTCTAGATATTCTTGTCTGATTGGTGAACCAGTTATTAATTGACCTCCGTCATTAGCGAGTAAATACGCGGCACAATTTGATTTACTAAACTTTAATTTTGCATCAGATAACCAAGGACCTGTATACACAGCATTTCTTAATTCTTGAGGAAATAATTTTTCTCCAGCAATATTGATAATTTTAAACCAATCAAGTTTTTCTTTATCATTTCCTTCACAATGATAAATCATCAAATCATAGTTCAAGATTTTATCTTGCTCTTCTTTTGTTAGATTATGGAACATTGCAATTCTGCCATCGAATTCAATTGAAAAATCTCCATTCACAAATTGAGCAATACTAATTGTTCGTTGTTGTCCATCAAGTACTTCAAAATTACCGTCTTCTTTTTTTACCCAGTACATTACATTCAAAGGAAAACCATTTTTAACAGTTCGAATTACTTCATCTCGTTGTTTTCCACTATATACAAATTCTCTTTGATATTTAGGACGAATATCAAGTTTTCCACCAAAAGCAGTTACACCCTCTTCTTCGCTGTCTTTGTAGTCTTTCACAACGTCAGCAATTTTTATTTTATGTAAATCTATTTTCATATTATTTTATTGGTTTTTTATTTTTAATTAAAATTCTCTTATATATAAATTTTCCATTTACCATTGGAGCTCCTCCTTTATCAGAAAAACCACCAATATGATACTTATTGTTTTCATTAGCAATATTAGCATCGGCTCTAGCTACAATTTCAAATTGATTTGGATTATATTTATCAATAAAAGTTATTGGAACGCCCATTACTTTTTTATAGTCCATTGGAATCTCGGCAACTTTTGAAACCTCAATCGCTTTATAATTATCGTACTTTGGATAATCTCCTGTACTATATTTTTTGTACAAAACAATGTCTTGTTTGTGTTTTTCCACTTCGAGATTTGTAAACCAGCAAGAAGTCGAGACCCTCGCAATTTTTTTTCCATTTTTATCTACATGATGATATTTTTCCCAGTCATCTGGAACCTCAAAAAACATTCCCACATTAAAGTTTGTATATCCTGTTCTAAATTTATTATCTTTAATTAATTTAAAAACTTCCTTATATGTTACTGCATTTGTATTTCCAATAATTAAAAAATTCTTATTGTACTCAACCAATTGAGCTAAATATTCTCTAAATAATGAAAAAGGTGGATTAGTTACTACGATATCAGCCTGTTTTAAAAGCTCAATACTTTCTTCACTTCTAAAATCACCATCGCCCTTGATTGGCGACCACTCATTGTTTTTGTTTGCTTTTAATTGTTCAGCAATATCTCTTATATCAAAAGCACCATCACCATCTAGATCACTAACTTCATTAATAATGAATTTGTTAGCAGTAGCTTTTGGACGACCTTTTGATTGTTTGATTGTCTTACTCTCACCAAATAATTCTAGTTGGGTATTAGCAATCGGCGACGGTTTATAACTTGTAGCAATTAATCGTTTTAAACCAAGTTCATTAAAATTAGTAGCAAAATATTTGAAAAAATTACTTTCAAAAGGGTCATCACAATTACAGTACACAATCTTATCTTTAAATTGAGACTTATAATACTTTAACTCTTTTTCAATATCAATAAGTTGAGTGTAAAACTCATCTTTCTTTGCCTTATTGGCTTTATGTAAGGTACTATTTGAACCTGTTTTTTCTTTATTCATGGTTATTTTAATAATTCGTTAGTCAACACTCCTAATGCTTGAGCAAGACTGGTAATAGTTGCAAGAGTAGGATTAGTTTTTCCACTCTCAATATTGCTTATAAAAGATTTATCAACATCAAGAGTTTTAGCCAATCCTGTTTGTGTAATATTTTTCTTTATTCTGAGCGCTTTCAGATTTTCTCCTAATTTTTTAGCATCGTCTTTCATAAGCTAATTGTATCATAAATAGTTGTATTAAACTACAACAAGTTATGCTGTAGTTTAATTTTGTTTACCAATTCACCACACATCTCGAACATCCTATTTTTCTAAAAGTCTGCAAAACTCATCGTCACAAGCCATATATTTTTTTATTCCAAAACTAAATTCATCATGTCCTAGTGGTCTTAATGCTCTATGATTAAAATATATTTGAATGCTTTTTCCTAGCACTTCAGAAACATCACTGCTGAAATCAAACCACTGATTAGAAGCAAACACAGCCGAAAGGGGTTTATATTCCTCCCTGTGAAATAAAGCAACATCTATAAGAGTTGATTTGTTTTTTTCTTTCTCTGTTTCAATACACCAGTGAAAATATCTCTCAGATTCACCAGTTTGTTTTACATATTGTAAACCCATGCCATATAGCATTAGTTCTTCAGGCATATAACCAGTCATCTCATGATCAATCTTATGGGTATTTAATGCAACAATAAACTTATCTTTTTCTTTATCGAATTCTGGATTTTTTATATATTTAGGTAATTTAAAAAAATACTTTTCTCTAACACTACTAGTTAATCTAGGTGTAGTCTTTTTTAGAGAATCCATAATATTCCTCGTCTTGGAATAAACTACTCCTGGCTCTAAATCTGGTTTATCAGAAATATACCTATTTTTATCAGGTCCAACACAAACTGCTTCAATCCAAATTTTTGAACCATCCTTTCCTGCAACACAAAAATCTGGTCTAGCGAAATTATTACCACTACATCTTTTTATGATTTTGTAATTATTTAATAAAAGTACTAAACAAATTTGCAACTCCCAAAGTCTATCTATAAACTTCCCTGGTTTTCGTATCTCTTTGCAAAAATCTTCATCTAGATATTCTTTACACATTTCATATGCTTTCAATATAAATTTTCTTCTCGATGATGCGCTCGCATTAAAAACATATGATGAATCATACTCAGGAAATTTGTTTTGAAGGTTAATAAAATCAGAAGGTTTTGAATTGTCATTAAGTACTGATATTTTTGAATCAAATAATTCCATAACTTTGTTAATTTAAACCCTTCTCGAGTGCTCGAACTAGCTCTCTAACTGGTGCCCCCGGCAGGAATCGAACCCACGACTAGCCCTTAGGACGGGCCTGTTATATCCACTTAACTACAGGGGCAAACGAGGAGCGGAATGGAAAATTGTTTACATTTCGTCCGAGTGCAGGCTCTGTATGATTTTCATACAGGGGCAAACGAGGAGCGAACACAACTACTCCACAAAAGTAAATTTAACATAAAAATCCCGACTACAATAGTAACCGAGATTTTTAATAGTGAGGATGACTGACTACATCCCAAGCATTTCACGCACTTTTCCCTCATCAAAACCTACGACCACTTGATCATCTATTTCAATTACCGGAACTCCCATTTGCCCAGTCTTTTCAATCATTTCAGTTCTTTTGTCTGCATCAGCAGCGACATCGATTTCTGTGTATTCCATGTCATTTTCGGTAAAGAATTGTTTTGCTAGCTGACAATATGTGCAGGTTGGTGTTGAATAAATTGTAATTTTTGCCATAATTTTGTTTTTTAATTATTTATAATGTAAGATTATTCTAACATATCAAATTAATTAAACAATCCCACAAAAAAGTCCCCCATCTTCCCAAAGAAGCCTTTTTCTTCTTCTGCGATTTGCTCAGGTTCTTCTGAATCTAATATAAAGATAGCTTTTTCATCTTCTTTTGAAAGAGAATATTTTTCTCTCAACAATTCTTCTTTCCCGACATCGCTATCTAAACGCTCTATTTGAGATTCCAATCTATCTTTACGCTCTTCATGTTCAGAGAGTGTTTTTTCTAATTTTACAAGATCATTTTTTACTGTTCTGTTCTTTTGATAAATCCCCCACGCCCCATGAATAATTAAAGCTAAAATAATAAGTAGGACAAAAAGTGTAAATTTTGAATAAAGCCTTTTTTTAAATTTTCTTTTAGATTCAAATTCCAACATATAGATAATTTTTTTCTCTTATGTTAATATCTTAACATAAAAATTTATACAAATTATGTCAATTTTATTTCACAAAAAAAGCCGAAAGATAGTCAAATTTGCATTTGGGATCGTAGCTGTTTTGATTGCACTGAGCATGGTTCTATTATACGCACCCGGTTTCTGGCAATAACATATAAACAAAAAACTACACCTTAAATAAATTGTGTAGTTTTTTGTTTATTGTTCCTGTTTACTCTTCACCTTATTCTCCACCCTTCATCATCTTCATAAAGACATCCTGCCCGATTCTAACTTTTCCACTAGCCTGCATCCTTTTCTTACCTTTCTTTTGCTTTTCACGAAGCTTCATTTTACGCGTAATATCACCCCCATATAAATGAGCAGTCACATTTTTGCGAAGCGCTGATATAGTTTTCGAAGCAACAATCCTACCCATTGCCTTGGATTGAATTTTTGTAGCGAACATTTGTCTCGGCAAAATTTCATAAAGCTTTTCAACTGTCTTTTGACACTCTTCTTCTACTCTGTATTTTGAAATAATTTTAGAAAAAGCAGGATATTCCTCTTCAGCCACCAAAACCGACATTTTAACCACATCAGCATCACGATAATCGGCGATTTCATAAGAAAGCGAAGCATACCCCGAAGAAGCACTTTTCAATTCATCAAAGAAATTACGCATCAATTCACGCAAAGGAACTTCTGCAGTGATTGAACTACGATTATTTGAAAGAGTTATAGTTTCATCTGGAATCGCCTCATGAGAATACATAACTTGCATTACATCACCTAGATATTCATTTGGTAGAATAATCTTTATCTTGGTCCACGGCTCTTTGATTTGAGCAATATCGCCAAAATCAGGAAAAGCTGACGGAGAGTAGGCTTTTATTTCTTCTCCTTTTTTGTTTATTACAGTGTAGTTAATGCTTGGAAGTGTAACGATTAAATCCAGATTAAATTCACGACGCAATCTTTCAGTAATAATTTCGAGATGAAGCATCCCAAGAAAACCACAACGAAAACCACGCCCTAGCGTTCCAGAAGCCTCCTCTTCAAAAGTAAGAGAACTGTCTGTTAGTTTCAATTTTCCAAGCGCACTGCGAAGCTCGGTAAAATCATCCTGACTCTCTGGGAAAATACTAGCCCAGACGACTGGATTTGGTTCTTCATAACCTGAAAGTGCTGGCAAAGAGCCATTTTGATTTAAAATAGTATCCCCAACAAAAGCTACATCAGGCTCTTTGATTCCGGTAACAATATAGCCAATTTCTCCCGCCTTTAATGAATCAACTTTCACCTCATTTGGCTTGAATATACCAACCTCATTTGGGCTAAAATTGCGATTTGAGGCATTAAACTTGATCTTTTGACCAGATTTCAGTTCCCCATCAAAAACCCTTGTATAAACGACAATTCCTTTGTGATTTGAATATTGAAAATCGAAAATTAAAGAACGAAAATCATCACCAGTATTACCTTGATTTTCAACTTTGTTGGAAATTCCTGCCCCGCCTTGGACGCCAGGTTTTGGCGCAGGTATCCTTTTAATAATCTCTTTCAGGAGGTCTTCGATTCCCTCCCCGGTTTTCCCAGAAGTCAAAATCACATCACTCGGATCACAATCAACCAAATTAACAATTTCTTTGGTCACATCATCAATACGAGAATTTTGTGAATCAATTTTTGACAGGACGGGAATTATTTGCAAACCAAGCTCTTTTGCCATATTAAGGGTCGTCAAAGTCTGCGCCTGCACACCTTGAGTAGAATCAACTAGCAAAATTGTTCCCTCAACCGCTTTGAGAGCACGAGAAACTTCATATGAAAAATCAATATGCCCAGGAGTATCAATCAAATTAAAAACATATTCTTGCTTTTGTCCTGTCTCATCAACTGCCTCATAATTCATAGTAACCGGACGCATTTTAATCGTAATTCCTCTTTCACGCTCTAGCTCCATGTCGTCTAGAACCTGCTCTTTCATCTGACGCTTATTAATCGTATTAGTAATTTCAAGCATCCTGTCGGCGAGAGTCGACTTTCCATGATCAATATGGGCGATAATTGAAAAATTTCTAATATTTTTAAGCATAAATTTTATACAAAACCGTAGTTACCCTTGGTTTAATATTTGTGAAATCTTAGCATTTAAATTAATAAGTATAAAGTGCTTATCGTAAATTTTATAATTCTTCCTGTCCTGAAGTGACAACTCGAGTTTTCCAGAACTTGTGATGAATAGTTTTCCAAATTTCCGTTATTTCGTAATTTTTAAACAAAATTAAAATAATTAATCCAACCGCAAGGCCCATAATTCCTGATAAAAATCCTTGCATGAAAATTCCAAATAATGTTGTTAGGTCAAAAACTTCGCTAAAAACTTGTAATAATAGGTATGCGACAAAACCAGCAGAAAAAGAAGAAATGGAACTTTGAAGTAATACCCTCATTACTCTACTAGTAAAACCTTTGAAACTTTTTCCAAAGTAATACCACAAAATAGAAACATTAATTATCATCCCTATTGAAAAAGCCAGAGGCAACATCAAAACCGAAGTTCCGGGTAAATTTTCAACCCTCAAGATTTGCTCAAAGAATGTTTGGAATGTTTGATTATTAGCATAAAAATTTATTAATAGAAAAGCTAGGACTATTGTTATCAGCACTGAAAAAATATTTATTAAAAGTGGCTTTCTAGTCTGACCAGCTGAATAATATCCGCGGACAAAAATTAGAATCAAACTTTGCGCTACAACAGATATTGAAAATATCGCCAAGGCGGCTGCAGTCAATCTGGTATCAGCCCAACTAAACTCTCCTGCACCCAAAATAACTCTGACAATTTGAGCTCTTAATACTATAAACATCACTATGACTGGGAATGACCAGAAAATAATATGACGAGTTGCTGTAATTAATTTCTCTAAAAATTCATCTGTTTTATTTTGAGCAAATAATCTAGAAAGTGTCGGGAAAGCAGCGAGAGAATAACTAACACCAATAATCGCCATCGGAACTGACTGCAAGTTGTATGCAAAAGTAAATATCGCAATAGAACCTGCTGTAATTGTTGAAGCGATCGATATTAGAATCAACAGAGTTATTTGTGACGAAGCCATGGTTACTGTTCTTGGTAGAGACAGCTTTAAAACTTTTTTAACAATTTGCCAATCTATTTTTGTAGTTATTTGAGGAAATAGTTTCTTTCGATGAATCGCCGGCAGTTGAATAACCATATGCATGATGACACCTAAAACAACACCTAGAACCAACCCAACCGGACCAAACATTGGATAGAAAAAGATGATACCTAATATTATCCCTATGTTATATAAAATCGGACTAATAGCATAAATGAAAAACTTGCGATATGCCTGAACTACCCCACCAAATAGTTGCGAAATCCCAAGAAAGAATGGTGATAGCAACAATATCCTAGTAAACAAAACTAATTCTTCTGAATACCCTCCAGCTAAAATATCTGGAACAAAAAATGAAAGAAGCGGCTTGATAAAAATAAACACAACGGAAATTAAAATAACCGCCGCCGATATAAATACAGTGAACAAACTGTCTACCGTTTTTTTAAAATTTTTGTATTCACTTATTTCCTTAGAAAAAATCGGAACCAAAACAGCAGCCGAAACGACTGCCGTAATCAAAACGAATAACAAATCTGGAATTCTAAAAGAAGCATAATAAACATCGACGATTTCTGATGCTCCGAAATTTTTAGCAAGCAACCTATCTCTCAGCAGTGCCAGAATTTGTGACAAAAACGCAAAGACAGCAAGAAGATACGCCGCTTCGTGGAGCTCTTCGATTTCCTTACCAAAAAAATTTATTATCCGCTTTACCATTAATAATTAATAATTAGTTTTAAATCATTTTTGTCGTTATCTTTCATTCTCATTTTAGTTTTTATTTAAAGGTAATTATATTAAATTTTCTCCACTTCTCCAAATAAATCCCTAAACAAAAAACCACTTAAAATAAGTGGTTTTTTGCATAAGGCATACAATAAGCCGAATTCTGTCCTGAACCTCTTGTGAGATTCTTGAGTAATTATTTATCTGATCTAAAAGTTGCCCAATAGATTCAAGCGGCACTTCGGATTTTGGCGAACCAAATTCCGACACGACCTTGCATACAGGTAAGGATTTAGCCGTTTCACCCGCAATATTACTATTGCGACTTAACCAAAAAATTTATCTCGAGAGTTAAATTTTTTGGCTATCCCGTCTTTTCAAACTAAGGACGTCTCTGCTCGCACCTCGCAAGTTACCTTGGACGGGGGTTACCCGCTACCCTGCTACTTCCTGCTTACGCCGAAAGTGTATGTTCGGACTTTCCTCAATAAATTAGCCGAAGCTAAAATACTGCAATTACTTTGTATACCTATTTATAATTATAACACTGTTTTTTATTGAAGTAAACAGGACAATTTTTAGAAAGATACAAAGACAAAACACCCTCATAATACTCTCTCGAATTGGTTTCGGACTCAGTCATATTAAAATGAGTCCTGCAAAGATTCTCGATAGTATTATGCGGGTGTTTTTTTGTTTAAAAATTTTTGTAAGTTTGTTCGTCTCTTTTTGAAATTTCCAGAATTTTTATCTGTTTTTTATTGTCAGTATAAATAATTCGGTAGTTACCAAACCTGACTCTAAATATATAATCGTGCCCACGCAGTTTTCTTATATCGAGTTTATTTGTTTTATTTTCTATTATCTTCTGTAATGTATCTGCGATATTTAGTGCATCTTTTTTAGATATTTTATTAATAAGTTTAGAAATTTTATCCATGCAGTTTTCTTAGAGAAGCTAAAATTTTATCGGCAGAAACCCCATCTTTTTTAATTTTAGTGAAATCAGCAACAGTTTCCCAATTTTCCTCCTCTTCGACAGGGGTTATTTTAAAAACAGGAGTTGATCTCTTTAAAACAGTAAATGATTCCCCTTTGTTAACTCTTTTTATAAAAGATTCTGCATTTTGCCTAAACTCTTTTAAACCAATTATTTTTGTATTATTAATAGTTTTCATAATATTTAAAGTTTAACTTAAGTTAAACTTTAGTCAAGAATTAATTTTAGAGAGATTTTATTCGAATGAAAACACCACCACAATAATATTGTTTTAAGAGACCTTGCGCAGGACGGTAGTCCGAGCAGAGCGGCGTTGCGTAGCAACGAACGTGTGTCTATTAA
>JAACPR010000004.1 GCA_009995365.1 Candidatus Parcubacteria bacterium
TTTCCAGAGAAAATTAAGATATGATTTTCTCTGGAGAAAAAGCATTTACACAAATGTGTTTACACTCCCGATATTGTTTATTCAAACGGGTATATACCATGTATGAATATTTGTATGATAAAAAAATCGCTAGGGAATTTTAAACATGTTTTTAGCTATCACTCAACCCCAGAAATTGACGTTGGTAAGTTAGTTGGTGTTTGGCCTGGACAGTTGGACCTAGAAAAATCTTTGGCTAATTTTATCTTTGGTCAGAATAATATCGATTACTATTTGGCGTGCAGTTTTAATTATTTAAACACTGTTAAAAAATATATTATGCCAAATATTAAAAAATATAAGGTTATATATTATGGAGTTGATTTTAATAAATTCTCATACAAAAAAATAGTTAAAAGACAAAAATTAAAATTAAAAGACAAAGATATAATTTTGCTTTGTCCAGTTAGAATGATTGAAAGAAAAGGTATTTTAGATATGTTGAATACAGTTAAGATTCTTAAAGATAATCCAAAAATAGGAAATAATATTAAACTTATTATTCCTACAAGTAAACTTTCGGAAAGGAATGAGTTTTATATGGAAGTAAAAACAAGAATTAAAGATTTAAAATTAAATAATAATATTAAAATTATTAGTGATAAGTTCCTGATAAACGATATGCCAACATTATATGCATTATCTGATGTGATGATTTTGCCATCGTATGCTGAAGGATTAGGAATTGTTCTACTTGAATCAATGTCTATGAAAAAACCAGTAATAGCAACTGATATTCCAGGTGTTAATGAAGTTGTCAAACACGAAAAAACAGGCTTACTTGTTCCAATAAAGTCACCCAAAAGTATTGCATTAGCTGTAGAAAGAATTATTTTTGATGAAAAATTAAGAAATAATATTGTTGAAGGCGGCTATAAATTTGTAAGTAAAAATTTTAATTTAGAGATACAGGTAAAGGAGATAGAAAAGTTGTTTAAATCTATTTTATGAATAAAATAAATTCTGAACCAGTCTTTAAGATTAATAATTTTTTTAAAAACCAGAAAAGCCCTTTTGTGATATTGATTTGTGGAGTAAACGGAATAGGCAAAACAACACTCGCATTTAATTTGTCTAGTATTCTAAATATTAAACAAAGAATCGGACTTGGTGTTATAGTGAAAACTTTAATCGCTAACTCCACAAGGAATAATTATCAAAAAATGATTAAAATGGATAACGTTTTTTCGATAACAACGAAAGAATTATTAAAACACGAGGTAATAATAAGAAAGACCATTAATCTTATAATTTCTAAATATATTAAGGAACAAATGGCTTGTATTATTGAGGGATTGCAACTATTTGAATCATACAATAATAAAAATATAATCCATTTTTACATAAAAATTAGTGATAAAAATAAATACAAAAACCAACTAGAATCATGCAGCACCAGATCACCTCGAAATCTCACTAAAAAAGATTTTGATAATATAATTTTGATTGACGATTTTATCAATAAAAGGATGAGCGAAAGAAATATTTATGTTTTGGATAATACATTATCTGAAACTGAAATGTTAAATCAAGCATTGCAAAATATAGTTGAACACTTTAATATAGAGTAATATGAGTAACAGACTTGAATATTTAATAAAAAAAGAAGAAGAAGAAAAGGAACTATCAAACAAATTAAGAAGAGATTTTTCAAACTCCGATCACGATATTGAGGGGAATTTTATAGCAGTTTTGGGACGCCAATTTGATAATGATTATAAATTTAATAAGTGCCTGAAACCGTTATGGGCCGGTTTCTATATTAAATATAATGATTTAGAATTGATGGTTGATCCGGGAGTTAATGTTCTTGAAAGAACCCAAAGGATAGGCGTTAACATTTCAAAGACTAATACTTTATTTATCTCACATGCCCACACAGATCATAAAAATGATACTAACGTAGTATCAGAAATGGTTGCATACCAAGAAAGTCCGAAATTAAAGATCTTAATGTCTGAAAAAAGTCTTGAAGAGGGCGCCATGTCTAATTACCACATTCAATTACATGATAAAGAAAAGGATAACTTAATCATTCTAAAGAATAATGTGGATATTGACATTAATTCTAGTACAAGCATTAAACCGATAGAGGTTAAACACTCAATTGATGGTTCATTTGGCTTTATATTGTCTGTAGGCGATATGAAGATTGGTTATACTGCTGATACTGGTTTTTATAAAACTTATAAAACTAAGGACGGGGAATTTGAAACTAGTAAGGTAACTGATAAGAATGAAATAGAAGGCCCAGGCGAGATTGATCATAAATTAGTAAAGTTTTTTAGTGATGTTGATATTTTGATATTCAATTTGCACGGAGTTTCATTTAGAAAACATACAGCACATAACCTGTACCATACAACAGTCAAGTCAGCCGTAGATGTTTTAAAGGGTAGTAACGTTAAAACTTGTATTTTTGATCATTTCAATTCCACTGGTTGTCTGGGTAGGGAATTTTCAGAAGAAGTGAATGACTATATCAAACAAGAAACTGGTAAAGATACAAGAATGGTTGGGTTAGATGGATTAGTAATTAAATTAAATCTAACATGAAAGAAAAAATACCAAGTTTTTTTGTTGAGAGTGCTGAAAAGCAAAAAGAAAATGATCCACAACCATATGATGCTATTATTTCAATTGAAGAAGGAAAAGATAAAATAGGTCATGTTGCCGACAACTTTGTCTGCAAGGTTTCGGATGAAAATGGGGAGGACACTACTCTTAGAATACCAATTACAATGTCATATTTTAAGAAATCAGGTAGTGATTTTTGGTACAAAAACCTATATGGTTACAGGGACGGTGTTGATTCAGCAATACAAAATAAAGTAATGAATTATTATGTAGTCTTTGATTCCATTTCTAATTTAAGTTTCTTAGCAATGCCAATCGATGAAACCACTGAGGTTATTAATAATGTTGAAAGCCTAGATATGTTTTTAAAAAATGGTAATCCGAAGGATACAGAGTCACTCCAAGCTTTTTTACAGGAATTTCCAAATACTAAATTCGGCTTAACTGGTTCGAGAACATTCAATAAATTGAATATTGATCATGTTTCAGATATTGATTTGATTGTCTATGGACCAGATGATTTATCACAAATATTATCTGAAATAGAAGGGAACCCAGACATAAGAGAAAGGGTAGGTATATACCCAAACTCCAAGGAAAGAATTACTAGCGACACCGCACATTATATGAAGAAGTTTAATTTATCCGAGTTGGAGGCGTCTATTATTGCAACAAGAAAAAGAAGATATATTTTCGATTCTGGTATTAAGTTGTCTTTAAATTGTGCATTATCTATGGAAGATTCTTTAAAAGATAATTCACCTATGGCTATTGGTTCCAGAAAAATTAAGGACATTGCTATAGAAGCAACCGCCTTAGACGTAAAGCTTTCATCGACTCTGCCTAGAAGATTTTCCGTAGATGTCGATGGGCAGGAAATGGATGTAGTTAGTTCTATGTGGTCATTAAAAGATCTAATTAGAGCTGGAGATAAAGTTAAGATTGAAGGTGCTGTGAGAGAGAAGGATGGCAATGTCTTTATATCCTTAGAAAAAAAGGGTCACATAATTAAACCTCTCGTATAATAGATGACAATTAAAAAGATAACTTCAGAAGGAGTTCTAATACAAACAATAAATAACCATAAATTTAGTAGTATCGCTCATGTTTATTCATTTAATAATGAGAGATATGTAATAAGAGAAATTGGAAGACAATACTCTTTAAAATCTGCAGATCTTAAAATTCTAAAAAAAAATATAAAAAAATATTATAAAATTCTGGCCCAAACAAAAACTTTTAGAGTTCCAAATTTATTTGAATTGGAAATTGATAAAAAAGAGAATAAGTTATTACTTCTGACAGAATATTTTGAAAATAATGCTATAAAAAAAGGTTGTGACAACTTGGTTGAGTTTATAAAAATAGCCGAGGTGATTTTTAGGTTAATTAACAATAAAAATAGTTTTAATCAAAAAGGAAAATTAAATATTTCAGTTGATACTAATCCTGATAACTTTTTTATTGTTGGAAATGATATCGTGTACAACGATTTTACCCCACCATTGTTTAGACAAACTAATGGTGAGTGGCTTGAGTTTAGAAGATCGGATGAAATGGGACAAATAAAAAAGAATAAGGAAATGCGTTATTTTAACCCATCGAATATTCTAATCAATTTCTTAAATAAGGCTAGATTACATTTAACATTCGATGATTACACAAAATTAATTGACTATGTTGTTAAGGAAAATAGTACACACAAATCTAATAACAGCGTAAAAATTTTGTCTGTCCTATATAGAGAGTTGACAGAAAAAGACTATAATAATGAAAATGAAATTAATTTCAATAAATATATTACAGAAAGGGATATTTCAAGATTTAAATTGACTTTAAAAAAAGAACTTAAAAACCCAGAACTAACCCAATTATTCAAAATATTTAAAAATTAAACACTCGGGCATATATTTAATGTAATAATTAAAATAATGTAAATTCTTTAACTTCAGAATCGAAAATTTTACCTTCAGATTTTTACTCGGCGGTATAATTTTTGATAAGATTTAATAATGCATATATCAGACACGGTTGAAAAACTACAATCTAAAACTGAAGTTGTCTCGGTCTTTATTACCGGTTCTCAAGGTGAGGATAATAAACCGTATAGTGATATTGATATTGTAGTTATTCTTAATAAGAATAAAAATCAGATTAAATCTTTATATACTTGGATAGATAGTAAGTTTGCAGATATTTTCTTTTTTGATTTAGACGACTTACAGAGAATTAAAAATAGTGAACAAGTGAGTGCAAATAGCATGGATGCTATTTTTCTTACTTGGTTAAAAAAGGCTACTATTAAATTTGATAAATCTGGAGAAATCATAAAGTTTAAGGAAAATATTTCTGACTTTGACTCTAAAATCAATATTCCTGATTCAGAAAAAAACAATATTGGCAAAGAATAAATTATAATTTTGTTGCCAACGGTCGATACTTCACATCCCATAACTCGGCATATCATGAGGCTTTAGAAATTAGATTAATGTACAGTATACCTGAACTTATATGTGGATATTTTGAATTCAGAGACATTCCATGGAGAGGCGAAAAGGAAGCATTAAAATATTTTAAAGAGAGTGATTTAGAATTTTACGATTTATTTATTAACTACATAAAATCCTCAAAAATAAAAGATAAATATAATTATTATTCCAAAATGGTAAACAGGGTGTTTACTGAAGAATATACTATTTGGACTTCAAATCAAGTTATTATAGAATCAAAAAAATCTGAAACTGTTTCAAAAAATAATACCAAAGATTATTGGATTAGTTTGATAAATTAGAATAAATGTATAAAAAGATTATAATAATAGGAGAATCTGGTCGAGGAAAATCCACCCTCGCTAAAAAACTTTCTCAAAAAACAGGAATAATTCATCATCAAACAGATGACTTTTTCTGGAAAGTTAAATATTCAGAATCACACCCAAGAGAAGAAGCTTTAGAAAAAATAAAATATGAATATAAAAAAGATAGCTGGATTATTGAAGGAACTACCTCATGGCTTATTGAACCGGGTCTTAAAAAAGCAGATTTAATTTTATTCTTACATTTCAAAAGTATTTTTCATCAATGGTTTTCAATTATTCTGAAATCTCTCAAAGAGAAGAGGGAAAATCTCCGTGAATTATTTGGATTATTAAAACACGTTTTTTATAGAAGATACGGTATTGGTTATAGCAAAGGTAAAATCCCTCAAAGTAAGATGATTGAACCCTATAAAGAAAAAGTTATAATTCTAGATTCTTTCAAAAAAATTAACGATTTTCTAGAAAAATATAATTAATAAAATTTGATATAATCAGCATATGAAAACTAACCACATCTCATAAGGCATAATCCCAGTTTATAAAAAGGAAAATCAAATCTTTGTCTGCTGTATTCAAAATATAAAAAGTAATGAATGGGGTTTACCAAAAGGAACTCCGGAAAAAGATGAAACTCCTTTTGAAACAGCTCGTCGTGAATTACAAGAAGAAACTGGAATTTTAGAATTTGAAATAATAGGTGGAAAAACTTTTTCTGAAAAGTATTCATTTGAAGAAGATGGTGTGATTCATCAAAAACAAAATATTTATTACATCGCTGAAGTAAAAGAAATGAAGACCAGTCTAGAAGAAAAGAAAGAAAAAGATCCAGATATTGATTCAAAAGACATGAAGTGGATTAATATAAGTGAAGTTGATCAATTTTTTAAATTCGACACTACCAAACAAGTTTTGAAAGAAGTTACAGAATATTTAAATAAATTTCCAATGATAACCGAATATCATGGACTATCAGGTGAAGATTATCATTTTGAATATTATGAATCAGATTCAATCGAACATTTACCAAAAGAAGGGTTAGCACAAGTATCAATCACTGCTTTTCACAATGACAAATTATTAATGGTTAATAATACAACTAAACCAGGAACTTATGGATTAATTTCTGGAAGTATCGAAAAGGGTGAAACCCCTGAAGAATGTCTGCCTCGAGAATTACAAGAAGAATCAAATATGAGAATTATTGATGAACCGCTTTTAATTGGATATCAAAAATGCAAAAATTTATCTAGACCTGAAAAACCAGACGAATATCAAATACGATATTTTGCTCGCGTTGAACCAATTGGTCCTTTTACTCCTGAATGCGATCCAGATGGCGACGTGACAGAGCTTCTTAAAATTGATCCTGCAGATTACAAAAAATATTTTGATTGGAAAGCGACAGGAGATGCGATTATGGAGCGAGCGTTTAGATTTTATAAAATATGCCAAAAAAATATAATTACACAACCAAACATCTAGTTTGCAGAAAAATAGACAACAGAGATGTTGTATTATTTGAATGCAGTACAGAAGAAGGTGCTAAAAAAGAAATTGCTAAATGGAAAGATAAGGGATATTTTTATAAAGCCAAAAAAGAAAAAGTAAAAAGAATTGACCCAAATGACTTTTAATCAAGAAGAATATAATAATAGGACTTGGGAATTACTAAGAAAATATGCAGAAGCTAAAAGATCTGGTTTTTTAATTGAAGCACTAGTCCTTTTTAATTACATGTTAAGAAATAATCTTTTACTAATTATTAACAATAAATTAATTCAAAATAAGCAGGCTTTTAAGGATTTATATTTAAAACAAGAAACAAATGTTTTGGCTAGTACTGCAAAAAATATTGATGCAATAGATGAAGATTTGAGAAAGGATATCGATAAATATTTTAATGAATTCAGAGGTGCTGTAGTCCATGGAATGTTAAACGGAGAAATTAGTTACGAAGAAATTAACTCTAAAATTAATACTCCTTTAGATTTATTAGAAAGAACACAGGAAAAGATAATAGGAAAGATAACATTAAGTAGTGTTAATGATTAGGTAGATAAGTGCTTAACAAAAGAGTATTTTAGCGATACTATATAATAACAATTAAATATAAGTGTAAGTACCTAACCCTTAAATTTTATTTAAGGTATGGTCAAAAACGCGACGAACATAAAAACCCCATCATTAGGGCGTTCGTCGCGTTACATCGGGAAACTGGTGTAGAGGTCCGCAAGGGTCTTCCTAGTGGTGGGATTTTTGCGTATTACCTCAATTATTAATTAATCGCGACGAACAATGAATAAAATAAAGAAATTTTTTACAACCAAAGCAGGTAAAATTACACTAGTAATTTTACTACTTGGTTTAGGTTTTATTTCGGGTATGGAATATAAAGCATATCAAGTAAGATCTGCAATAAGTGGGGCTTTTGAGGATTTTAGTTTTGGAGAAGTATCGGAAACTAAGCAAGATAATACAAAGACGATTGCATCTAATGATTTAAATAAAAAAGTAAATTTATCAGTCGAGAAGAAAGGATTTATTACACAATCATACGCAGATTACAATACTTTTACTTTCAAATTTGAAAATAATACCGATAAAGATATAGAGGGTGTTCAAGGAACTATAAACTTTATGGACTTGTTTGGGAATTCAATCCAACAGATTAGACTTTCTTATGATAAGGGAATATTGGCAGGGGAGAGTAAATTATATGATGCCACTGTTGATTATAATCCATTTATCGATACTGATATAAAACTAAAAAATATTGAACTTTCTAAGATGAAATATGAGTGGGATGTAAATACGATTATTTACTCTGATGGTAGTCAGGAATCGAAATAATTATTAACTAAACAACTATTAAAATGCCTACAAAAATTCAAACTGAACAAATTTATAAAAAATTGAAAGATTATAAGAAAAGATATCTAAAAAAGAGTTATCTAGAGTTAGATGAGTCAGCGACAAGATTAATGATTAATAGTTTATTAACAGAAGTATTAGGATATGTCGAGTTGCAAGATATTAAAACCGAGTATCAAATTCGTGGAGAATATGCAGATTATGTAATTCAACTCAACAAAAAGAAACATTTTGTTGTAGAGGTTAAAGCCGTCCAATTAGATTTATCAGAAAAGCATCTTCGTCAAAGTATTGCGTATGCAGTCAATGAGGGAATTGATTGGATTTTGTTGACTAATGGTCGCCAGATTGAATTATATAGAGTCTTATTTAAAAAACCGATTGATGTTAAGCAGATTTTTTCTTTTGATTTGTATGATTCAAATGAAATAAAAAAAGCATCTGAATACATAGCGTATCTTTCTAAAAAAAGTATTTTAAAAGATGAACTAAATAATTTTTGGGCAAGATTTGAAGCGTTGGAGCCTAAAGACTTAAGTAAAAATCTTTATTCAATAGAAGTAATAAGATTTTTGAAGAAATCACTAAAAACAAAAACAGGAATTACATTTAGTGAAGATGATATTTTAGATTCAGTTCATCAAATTATAACGACAAAATTAGAGTCTGTAAAACCAAAAACTCCCGTTATTATTAACGTTAAAAAGAAAAGTACTAAATCAAAAGAAATAATCGTCAATGGTGTTGATGATAATATTCACAATACTGAATTAAATGAAAATTAAGAAAATATAATACCGATATTAATTTTTATCTTCTTTAAACCAACCAGCTTGCCACTCGAGTATTTTATTTCTTGCTCTCTCAATCTCTAGCTTATTTTTTTCTTGCTCTAGTTTTTTACGATCACTTCTAATTTTTTCGAAATAATTATTTCTATAAGACGGATGTCTGTGGCCTAACCAATATTTAGTCACACCAATGTCTCCGTTCTTAATTCCGTTTAGAAGATTATTTTCTGCGTAATCATTTACTCTATCAACACCAAAGAACAAAGCTTTCTCAACTTTATTTTTAAACCGAACGCTTTCTTTTTGCCATCTATAAATTGAATTTCTAGATATTCCTGCAACATCACAAGCGTGTTCAATAATCGGTGTTTTTTCAAGAGCTTCTAAGAAAGTTTCCTGTATTTTTTTCTTCCTATCTTTCTTCATTTGAGTGAATAATTACAGCTTTCTCTCCTGTAAGAGCTTCATACCTCCTTATGATCAAATCACAAAAGATAGGTTCTTTTTCAATAACATAAGCTCTTCTTTTTAATTCTGTACAGGCAATTAGTGTTGACCCTGATCCTCCAAAAGAATCTAATATGATATCTCCAATTTTAGAACACCTCCTGATAGCTTTATGATAAAGATCAACAGGCTTTTGAGTTGCATGATTCATTTGTTTTCCTGAAACTCTTTTTGAAGTCCAAAGATTAATACTGTCTAATGATTCATTACCATTACCAATATCAGAATTCATAATCTGATTTAAACCATATTCATTTGAAGATAAATAAGGCTTGTTTAATGTACCGTAAATCGCAGGCTCATAACATTTTGAGAATGCCACACTAGGAGTTTCATTGCTCCCGTTCTTAATCCATAAACAAACACGCCTGTTTCTAATTCCAAACTCACGATAGAGTGTCTGAAGAATCCAAATCTGTTCTTCTGTATTGAAGTAGAACACATGACAATCTTCATTCGTTACTGTTAAAGCCGTCTTGATATTCTTCCTAAGAAAATCAATATATTCTTCTTCAGTTCTGTTGTCCTCAACATTACCTCCAAAATCTCTTTTCCCACCAATACCTTTATTGTAATTTATTTGCAGATTGTAAATTGGATCTGAAAGAATTAAACTTGTCTTTTCTTTTCCAAACAATCTTTTTAATACTTTAGGATTGTTTGAGTCTTCACAAATCAATTTTGATTTACCAAGTAAAATTAAATCACCAGTTTTTGTTTTCGGTGTTTTTATTTTCTTGAGTTCAGCTTGTTCGTCGAAATCTGTTTCTTTTAAATCAGGTTCTTTATCAAACAAATTTGATAATTCAATTTTGTCGAACCCTGATAGTTCAAGAGTTTCTAATTCGAACCCTTTTAACAAATCGAAATCCCAATCTCCACCAAGCTTGTTAGAACCAATCAGATATTGATCTGATTCTTTTTTAGTAAGTTTTCTGTTGGGTACTCGAATATCGATTATTTCTTCTCCTCGTCCCAATAATTTTAAAGCCTTAATTCTTTGATGACCTGCTAAAATTCTGCCATCAAAATCTACAGCAGGTATTTCAACTAGATTAAACTTTTTAAGACTTTTTGTAAGATCTGATAATTGCTTATCAGAAATTGACCTTGGATTTATTTCTTGGGGAACAAGATCGTTTACCCGTTTTTGAATTGTGCACCAATGTAGTTTTTGCATAATAACAACAATTAATATTCCCATAAGGAACATGAATTAATAATTTCATTTTATTTTAGTTGTTACTTATACTCTCTATCTAAGTGCACTAATTTCTTAGTGTTAAAATTATTTTAACAGAATGGTGTAAAATGTAAAATAATTATTGTGGATAACTTGCAAAAGTAAAGTGTAGATGATAGAATATTAGACATGCATAGAATACAAAAACAACTTTTAGATCTAATAGCTACACATAAGGACTTTGGTTCTTATAGTCTAAGAAAAATGGCTGAAATAATTGGTGTTGAAGGTAGACCTCAGATTGTTAAATATCATCTTCGACAGCTAGAAAAGGATAATCTTATTCAGGTTAATCTAGAAGAAGGAGTAATCAATCTTGTAAAAAGAGGAAGAGCTAAAGCATCAGTCAGCCCTATTTATTCTTTGCCCGTTGTTGGATCTGCAAATTGTGGTCCTGCTAACATATTTGCTGAAACAAATATTGAAAAATATTTAAAAATTTCATCTTCACTTTTACCAAGAAATAAGAAAAGTCTATATGCTTTAATTGCTGATGGTAATTCTATGAATAAAGCTGAAGTCGAAGAAGGTAAAGTAATTGAAAATGGAGATTTTATTTTAGTAGATAAGGATCTACAAAATTATAAAACTGGAGATATTGTTGTTGCAGTTATTGATGGTATGGCAACTATCAAAAGATTTATAGAAGACAAAAAACATAATAGAATTATTCTAGAGGCTGATTCAACAGAAAAATACATGCCTATTATTATTAACGAAGGTGATGATTTTCTACTAAGTGGGAAAGTTGTTGGAATTATTAAAGGTTAATTATTTAAAAATATGAAAAAAGTTAAAGGAGAATTATTCAAAGATAGAAAGGGAGAAATCAGAGGAAGGGTTAGAAGTAATAATGGAAATATTATTGCTACTACTGAAGGGTATACAAGAAAAGGATCAGCTGAGAATGCTTTGAAATTATTAGGTGTAAATAAAAAAGATACAAAAGATTTAAGGAAAAAATAACATGACTAAAATACAAGAATATATTAATGAGTTAAAAGAAAAATCTGATAAAAGATTTGATGATTTTGATATTATCGAAATTGATAACATAAATTCCATATTAGATAAAGCTTATATTGATAAACCAACTTGGCTTGGTGGAGATAAAGAATTTGTCTGTCTTTTTATAGATCTTGATAAGTCTTCTAAAAAGTCTTTTAAGAAACACCCAAAAACAATGGCAAAAATTTATGATTATTTTACACAAAATATAGTAGATGTATTAAATCACCCCACTATTGGTGCAGATTATATAGATATAAAAGGTGATGGTGCATTCGGAGTTTTCGGTGGGGACCAAGCTTCATTTAAGGCTTTTTATTGTGCAATAACCTTTAAAACACTTTTTGAAGAAAAGATTAAAAATAAATTTGGTACTGAGGAGGAATCCTTAGGGTGCAAAATTGGAATACACAAAGATAAGGTACTTGTTAGAAGAATAGGAAAACGTGGCGAAGGTAATTATAATGAGGTCTGGGCTGGAAAACTTGTAAATAATGCATCAAAATTAGCGAGTCAAAAAATAGAACCTTCTAACCTAGGAGTTTTTGATCAAAATCTAATATTTGTCTCTGATAAGGTTTACAAAGATTTTGAAGATAATGAGGAATTCGGTCTATATCGTTGTTGTGATGTTAGTTCTGAAGAAAGTGTTTCCATTATTAATCAAAAAGTTCCAGTATTTACTAGAGTTGAAGAGCCATCAGAAGAAACATTAGGAGACTGTTTTTATAAGACGGATGTCAGGTGGTGTAATAAATGTGCTGATAAATATATTGATTTGATTAGATAGATATGGAAAAACTAATTTTTAAATACAACACAATAACAAATTGGATTAATAATGCTGACCAAAAAGCCAATATAGCTTTCCCTGTGGAAGTTTTTATTTTGGGTTTTGTTATTAAGGAGCTTCCTGATAAGATTTTGAATGCAAGTTGTGTATATACTTATATATTCGTATTTACTCTAATGTTAGGAATCTCGTCTATCTTTTTATTACTTAAAACTATTAGACCTGAGTTAAAAAATAAAGAAGGAAATTCAAAAATATTTTTTAAAGATATTAATGATAATTATAAAAAAGGAAAAATTGATATATTTGATCTTAATCAAAACGATAAGGATTTTGAAAAAGATTTAGAAAATCAAATACTACAGTTATCAGTTGTGTGTACAAAAAAACAAAAAGCTATTTATTGGGTAACTTTATTTATATTCCTACAAATCCTATTGGTCTTTCTTATTTTTATTTAATCATGGAAGTATTTAATAATAGAGAATTAGCATCAATTATTTGGGTAATTATTTTATTAATATGGACATTAATAAAATCAAAAGATTTTTGGAAAAGTCTTTGTGGTTTAGTAATTTCAATAATTAGAGCATGGAAAATATTTTTTTCAATATTTATTTATACATTTTTTAGTATTTTTGTTTTATATAAAATTGGGATTTGGAATTTAAGCCTAATTAAAATTACAGCTTTCTGGTTATTTGGATGGGCTATTATTGTCCTAATGAATTCAAGCAATAACTACAAAAAACAAGGTTATCTAAAAAAGATCTTTAAAGAGATTATTGGTTTGACTGTAATTGTTTCTTTTATTTCCAATCTGCATAGTTTTTCTCTATGAGTCGAATTACTTCTCTTACCACTTATTATTATCTTTACAGGAATGTCAGTTCTATCTTCTTATAAATCAGAGTATGGGCAGGTTGGTAATTTGTCGAATGTAATTCTGGGTATATTCGGATTAATAGTTTTAAGTATAAGTATATATAAAACAATTATTAATTTGCATGATATTGCTAATATAGAGTTGCTTCAAGAGTTTCTAGTTCCCATATTATTATCAATCATGTTTATTCCATTTATTTATGTATTTTTTACATACTGTCGTTGGGAACAAGAAAGAGTGGTCGAACGAATAATAATTAAAAATAACAAGGATTAAAATAATTAGGGAGTGTCACTTTTGTCACTTTTTGACTGCTCGAGAAGGGTCAAATTGATATAATAAAATTATTAAAAATAACCTTACCGGACTTGTCCGACCACGGTTCTAGCACGAGACGGCTCACCGACATGTGAGACAGACCGAGTCTCCTAAATTAGCTATATTTTGCAATGTATTATTGGAACGAGTCATGGTCTACGACTTTTGTGATTTGTTTGAACTATAGAAAAGCTATATTTTAAAGCTTTATTTTTGGTTCGATTCCTTCATTGTTTTAATTGACATAAAAACATTTTTTAGGTAATGTCAAATCAGGAATTTAGTTCTTAAACAACAACACAGAAAGGATAAAATCATGAACAAAAACAGTATTCCTATCCTGTGGGCATCTGCTAGTGTTTCTAGCAACAAAACAACTTTCAATACTCTCAGTAAAGAAGTTGTTGTTGATGCTCCAGGTCCAGTAATCAAACAAATCATCAGTCTCTGCGATGGTAGTAAATACCTAAAAGAAATTGTTGATTTGCTCGCAAAAGATTGGGATCGTGAATCTATTGAAGGACTTATCAGTGTTCTTATTCAGAAGCAAGTAATTTTGGATGGTAAAACTCTCGATAAAGAATTCTGGACTTCAATTACCAATCCAATACGTTTCCCGACAAATGTAAGCAACGAGCGTGTTGCTGAGTTGGTTTTGCAAGCTACTCAAAGACATCGTGAAGAAAGTGTCAAAAAAACTTATCGACCAAGTGTGAGCGATTTGTCGGAACTGATGAGTCACCGAAAATCTGTGAGGATTTTTTCAGGAGAATCAATAGGCTTTCAAACAGTTGTTGATCTCTTGTGGAGTGCTTACGGAGAATGTCTGACTAAAGACGGAAAATCTCATAGATCAATTCCGTCCGCTGGCGCACTTTACCCTCTGATTATTCATGTTGGCTTGTTTGTAAAAACAGGTGAACTTAAATCTGGAGTCTATCGTGTTGTCTATGGTCAGGACGGATCAGTTGGGTTCAATCTCGTGTCGACAGATATATTGAGGTTTGCCAGAGCTTTCTTGAGTCCTGCTGGTATTCAAGAAGGGATTCATGGAGTTATTACAATTAGTGGTTCGTTTTCAGTATCGAATCAAAAATACGGTAACCGTAGCATGTTGTATGTTCCGATTGAAGCTGGGCATTCTGCTCAGAATATTCTCTTGGAAGCAACACGGCAAAACGTGGCAACTCTCGAGATTGGAGGGTTTGTAGATGAGCTTTTGGCAAAATCTATTGAACTTCCAGAGGATTACCATCCTCTCACTCTGGTGGCTTTTGGTAAGGAAAAAGAGCAATCTTATTCTAAACTAGAGCCATCTATCGAGATCGATTGGGCGATTCCAATGGTACAAGGTTATAATCCTGGTTTTGCTATTGCGTCAGTTCGTTTATCAAAAGAACGGATCTGGTCACACGGCAGAGATCCGTCTCCTGAGATGGCTTTGAAAAAAGCAATTTCAGAAACTAAGGAGTGGACATCTTGTGGGTGTGTTCCCGAACTGACATATTCAACATTTGGTGAGTTGGAAAATGCTATCGATCCTCGAGAGATTATTCAATTCCATCAAAGTCAGTATCGGATTAAAGGTTTTCCATTTGTGTCGTTTGATGAAAGTGTGAGTTACGGATGGACTAAGGGGTATGATTTAGCAGGTAAAGAATTTTATATCTGTGCTGATCAGGTTTATTTCCCTTATTTTCCTGACACACCCTGTTTTTGCTACTCGAATTCTTCGGGTTGTGCGGCACATCCAGATCGACAGACTGCGATTGAGACAGGAACGCTTGAGTTGGTTGAGCGTGACGCTTTCATCAATTCATATTTCTGCAAACTCGATAGACCTTATGTCGATACAGATACGCTTCCTGATTCAATTGAGAAGCGAATCCAAGACTTGGAGTCTGCAGGGTTTAAAGTTTGGGTCATTGACCACTCTCTTGATCTAGCACCAGTTGTGTTTGTCTTTGCACAAAACGAAGACATTCACTATTCTACTTGTGCTTCGTGTTCGAGTTTCGATATTGAACACGCTGTCAGTCATGCACTTATGGAGGTTGAGGCTTCGGTCTTACACCGACTTCAGCACGGAAAGCCTGACGAGATTAAACCAAATGAGGTTATCTGGCCAAACGATCATGGTAAGCTTTATGGACAAAAGCAATTTTTCCAGAGGGCTGACTTTTTGGTCGAAAGTTCAAAGAGGATCTCTTTCCGAGAAATCGGTGGTTTCTCAGCTCTGACTTGGTCAGAACTCCTCGATCGTTTTGAGAATAAGGGTTGGAAGCACCTAGTGGTTCCACTCAAACTCTCTGATGATTATGGTGGCAACGGTGATTCGAATATCGTTCGTGTAATTGTTCCCGGGACTGTTCAGATGACCTTTGGTTATCGACAAGAACCTGCGGGCATGAAACGACTCTACGACATTTCCGAAAGGTTTGGTAATGGAAGAAGGCTGTCTTATGGGCAGTTAACTAAATTTCCTCATCCTTTCGAGTGATGTTTTGAGGCGGAAAGCTAACAACTTTCCGCCTCTTTTTTTATTTGTTAGTATAAGACTATGAATAAGGATTTATCACAAATTGAATTTTACTTCCCAAAAGGTAGTTTTAATAACAAAGAAGAAATTGTAGATCAGATAATTTCTTTTATGAAAGAAAAAGGTAGTACAGACTATTCTGGCTATGCAGATTTAGATTTGCTTAAACAAGGCCTATTAGATTATATTGGAAATGGTGATAGTTCAGACTATCAATCTATTTCTGAAGATAAACAAAAAGAAATTGAAAATATTATTTCTGACACTGTTGAAAAATGTAATGAAAATTTATCTGTGCCTACTAAAAATTTTATTTTTGTTCATCCATATTTTCCGACAAAAGATGACGAAGTATTTGATGGGGTAATGGCAGTTGCTGTTTATAGTTGTGTTTTTCATTTATTTATTAATCTAGAACAAGCGACAAAAGAATCTATTGAAAATACTGTTGCACATGAATTGAATCATACAACCTACTATTATCATCATTATGATGATTTTAATAATTACACTCTGTTAGATGAGATTTTATTGGAAGGTTTAGCCGAAAATTTTCGAGAACAACATTTTAAACCAGAAATTACTAAATGGGCCGGGGCATTAGAAAAAGATGAGGCTTTACAAATATTAAAAGATTTAAATAAAGAGATATTAAATTCAACGGATCAAAAAGTCATTAGAGATTTTCTTTTTGGAAATGAAAAATATAAAAGATGGACTGGGTACTCAGCAGGTTATTGGTTAGTTAAAGAGTTTATAAATAAAAACTCAGAAATGTCTTGGAAAGAATTAATGAAGATTGATAAAGAAAAGTTTCTAGAAGTTTTATATTAAAAAAAGAAGGACGTAATAACATGGAAGTCATTACGTCCTTATGAGGGCTGAGGCGAGAGCAATGCTATTTACTCCCACATTTGCCGTTGCCACTATCTCCAGAAGATCTGCACTGTGCCTGGCACACAACGGTGCCGGGAAGAGGCTTGTCTTTGGAGGTGACATTCCAAGAGAATTTTTTGGGATTCTTCATGGTAGTGGTCTCCTTTCTATTTTCGAGGTTAACTTTCGGTTTTCAAGGGAAAAGAACTTCTTTTCCTATCTAAAATACTATTATTTATAGAACTTTTGTCAAGAGTTCTAAATAAAAACTCAAATTTTTATTAAATAGTTATAAAATTAATACGCACCATTCAAGGGCGACCGAGACGGTTCGAATCCTGCTGCGGTCACCGACATGTGAGACCTATCGAGACGCCTGAAATCGTCTTTTCTCACCATTTTACTTTCGCACGAGTCATGGACTACGACTTTTGCTAGAATTGTTATATGTATAAAAACATTAAAGAACTAGATTTTTTAGATCTTGAACACAAGGATAACCTTAATAAATTTTATTCTTGGATTCCTGGTCTACGTCTATCAGATAAAATTAAAGATCGTAACATAAAATTAGAAGACGGTTTTTTTATTTGCTCACAAGAACAGCATAAAACTTATAGAAAAATTATAGGTGATTATGTTAAAGAAAATTTTAATGTAGTAAATATTAGTTCAGTTGTTTTGTATTTTAAATATCCAAAAGATAATAGATATTATTTTGTTGCTCAAGATAAAGTAAGAAGGTTTTTAACTTCTGTAAAGATTTTCTATAATCAAAATGTCGACAGTATTTTAGAACTCTCTGTTTGTGATAATAAAGATGAGAAATATTTCAGGATAGATAATCTTTCTGAACATAGTGATAGACAAAGAGAGTTAATTACAGATGTATATTGGAGAAGAAATTTTATAGAAATTGAAAATGAAGAATATCTAAAAAAGATAAAGAAGATATATAATAACTTAGGAATCGCTGATGTTGAGAATTTTAATAAATATTCTCCTTTACATAATTCTATAAAATTTTATGAACATTCTTATCGTGAGAGATGGGCCCTATTAAAAACAATGTTACTTTTCGTTTCGCTAGAGAGTATATTAGGAGAAAAAACAGAAATTACATATAAAATTTCATCTAGAGCATCTTATTTGCTTTATCCGAAAAATAGTAAAAAACGTCTAGAAATTTTCAACTTTCTAAAGAAAGTATATGGTATTCGAAGTAGTTTTGCTCATGGTGGTAATGTTGAAACAGATATAAGAAAGATTGAAAAACAAATGAAAGAAAATAAGGGTGTTGATTATTATGGTTTTCATGATGACTTTGTGAAAGATTTAGAAAGTATAGTGATCGGATGTTTAAAGATTATATTATTAGATAAAAAACTTACTGAATTATTTTCTTCTACTACAAATAGTAAAAAAATATCAAAGTTTCTAGACGAATTAGTTATTGGATAATTTTATTTAATAAATATTTTCTTATCTCTCAACACCAACTCACTTCTCAGATTTTTTAATAATTCTCGCTTCTCGTATATAGGTCTAGTTCTTAAAATGTGTTTCGCATAATTTCTGATATCGATTTCTTTAATTTTAACTTTTTCGTTAACTTCTTTTCCTAAAACAGATTTTTGAAATTCATTGTGTGATTGTATTGTTTCTTTGATTTTGTCTTTCATTCCGATTTTATCTAAATCTACGGTATCTAATACCTCTGCAATCTGATCAATCAAAGCTTCTTCTCGAATATGTTCACATTTGCAATCTTTATCGTGAAATTTTGTACATCTGTAATATACATAACGAGCTTGAGTTCCATCTTTTAATTTTTTAAATTTCTCATCGGCAGTTATTCCTGATCCACACAATCCGCATTTAATCATTTTAGTGAATGCAAACTCTTTGTTTTGAGTTCGTACTTGTTGATCGGCTGTAATTTGTTTTTGAACTTGTAAGTATAAGTCTTTGGTGACAATCGGTTCATGTTTTCCTTTATACCAATTATCGCTATTTTTAGGATATTCAAATTCTCCGTAATAGAAGGTGCTTTTTAAAATTATGTAAATATTGCTCAAGGTTAAAGGTTTTCCTCTTCTGGTTGTGAATCGAATATCATCCCGAAGCCAATAGAATACTTTACGTCCAGACCAACCATTGTAGGCTACTTTTTCATATATTTGTTTAATAATGTCATATCTTTGTTCATCCTTGATCACTTCACACTTTTTATTTCTATCAGGGTTAGGAAGATAACCAGTAGGTGGTACAGATGGCCATAACCCCATCTCACATCTCGCTCTCAGTCCTCTTTTTACATTCACTACTTTATTATCATTCTCTAGTTTAGCTTGTGAGCCTAGAATCATTAATAGGAACTTTTCATTTGGATTGTTGGTAAATTTCTGTCCGTAGGTTCGAATTTCAATGAGTAGCTTTTGATCCATTAAATCTACAACCGAACCAAGGTCTCCTGCGTTTCTAGATAACCTATCTGGTGCCCAAGTTAATATTCCATTAAATTTACCTTCGCGAACTTCTTGGAGTAGTTCATTATAGACTGGTCGCTTACCAACTTCTTTGGATGAATGTGATTCTCTTTTTATTTCCACAATTTCTAGCCCTTCACGCTCGGCAAGAGTAGTCATTTCTCGAACCTGAGATTCTATTGATAAAGCTTGCTTATCCTCTTGCTCGGTTGATTTTCGAGCGTAAAGACAGTATTTAATTGGTACTTGGTCTTGTAATATTTTCGATTTCTCATCAGAAGTCACTTGTAGCGGGTTTGTTATTTGCATACAAACATTAATGACGCAACTGTATTGAGGAGTCTAGGGCTATTTTGACTCGTGAAAGTTGGTAACTAATCTTCTTTATTTTAGGCTTATTTCGTGCTATTTTTATAATAAATGGAAAAAATAATAGATAATAAAAAAACTAGGATAATTGATGTCTTAAAGAGTGGTATTAAAAAAGATTCAAAATTATCTATTATCTCTGCTTACTTCACAATTTATGGTTTTGATAAATTAAAAGACCAGTTAGAAAATATCGACAGTTTAAAATTTCTATTTATTGAACCAACTTTTATAAAAGAAAAAGAGGAAAAAAGAGAATTTTATATTAATCGTAAAAATAGAGAGAAACAGATTTCTGGTACAGAATATGAAATTAAATTAAGGAACGAACTTAGACAATCTGAAATTGCAAAAGAATGTGCAGAATGGATTCGTGAAAAAGTTGAATTTAAGTCTCTCAAAAAAACAGATACTTCGAGTGCTAGAACAATTAATGTTCAGAATTCAGACGGATCAAATTTCGTTATAAATGGTCAAATGGATTTTACCGCATCAGGTTTAGGAGTGACTCAATCCAAAAAGTATGAAATACACAGCTATTCAGATGAAAAAAATGCAACCACCGAAGCACTAAGTTGGTTTGATGAAATTTGGGATAACGAAGAATTGGCAGAAGAAGTCAAAGATGAAGTTCTGAAAAATATTGAAACAATTTATAATGAAAATACACCTGAATTTATTTACTTTGTAACTCTTTATAATATTTTTAGAGAATATTTAGATGACTTAGCAGAAGAAAACATAATTAAGCCAAAAACAGGATTTGCTGAAACAAAAGTCTGGAATAAGCTATATCAATTTCAAAAGGATGGAGTTATGGGTGCAATCAGTAAATTAGAAGATCATAATGGTTGTATTATTGCTGACAGTGTTGGACTTGGAAAAACTTTCGAGGCCTTGGCGGTTATTAAATATTACGAATTAAGAAATCACCGAGTTTTAGTTTTATCCCCTAAAAAATTGCGGGATAACTGGAATATGTACAGGATGAATGATGTAAGAAATATTCTGTCAGAAGATAGATTTGGTTACGATATCCTAAATCATACAGATCTAAGTCGTGAGAAAGGTATGTCTGGTGATATAAACATTGAAACAGTAAATTGGGGTAATTACGATCTAATTGTAATTGACGAGTCTCACAACTTTAGAAATAACGATCCACGAAAAGGAAAGAAAACTCGGTATCAAAAATTAATGGAAGATATTATTAAGAGTGGAGTTAAAACGAAGGTTTTGATGCTGTCTGCTACTCCTGTTAATAATAAAATGACCGATTTAAAAAATCAGGTCGCCTTTATAACAGAGGGAAATGATAGGGCACTTTCTGAATCTGGAATTCCTAGTATTCAAGAAACTTTAAGGGTTGCTCAATTAATTTTTAATAAATGGCAAGACAAACCCATAGCAGAAAGAAAACTAGAGGACTTACTAAAGTCATTTAATATTAATTACTTTAAGTTGTTAGACACCCTAACCATTGCCAGATCTAGAAAACACATAGAAAAATATTATGATCTAACAGAGATAGGTAAATTTCCAGAAAGATTAAAACCCGAAAATAAAAAATCTGGAGTCGATCTTAAAAACGAATTTTCTGATTTTAATGAAATAAATAATACAATTAGTAAATTAAAACTTTCTATATATTCTCCACTTCAGTATGTTTTACCTAATAAAGTTAAATATTACGAAGAAAAATACGATATGGTTGTTAATGAAGGCCAATCTAGTTTTAAACAATCTGATAGAGAGAAAAACATTGTAAATCTAATGAGAGTTAATATTCTAAAAAGACTTGAAAGTTCTGTTTATTCATACAATTTAACTCTAAATAAAATTGATTCAAAGATAACCAATGTATTAAATAAAATTGAAAACATTAATGAAAATGATTTTTTCGAGACAGACTCAGAAGATCAAGAAGAAAGTATTGACGGAGATGACGAACAACTGGAATCAATGATGATTGGCGACAAAATTAGAGTCTCATTGAAGGATATGGATTTAGTTAGGTGGAAAGAAGATTTAGAAGATGATCATCAGAAATTTCAGGAACTAATTAATCAGTCAAAAACTATTACACCAAAAAGAGATGAAAAATTGGATACATTAAAGAAAATTATTACAGATAAAATTAAAAATCCAATAAATGACGGTAATAATAAAATTTTGATTTTTTCTGCCTACGCTGATACTGCAAATTACCTCTACGATAATTTATCTGATTGGATCAAAGAAGAATTTAAAATTCATACTGCTCTCGTTACTGGTGGAGGTTCGAACAAGGTGACATCAAAATTAATTCCTAATCATTTTGATTCAGTACTAACTAACTTCTCACCAATCTCAAAAGAAAGAGACAAGATTTATCCTGATCTTAAGGATGAAATTGATATTTTGATTGCTACAGATTGTATTTCAGAAGGTCAAAACTTGCAGGACTGCGATTGTTTAATTAATTACGATATTCACTGGAACCCAGTTAGGATTATTCAACGGTTCGGTCGAATTGATCGTATTGGTTCTAAAAATGACAGAGTTAAGTTAATTAACTTTTGGCCCGATATGGAACTCGAATCATATATTAAATTGGAGCAAAGAGTTAGAGGTAGAATGATGCTTCTAAATACCTCTGCTACTGGAGAAGAAGATTTAATTAATGAATCTGAACAAGAAGTAATGAATGATATTGAGTACCGTAAAAATCAACTAATGAAGCTTCAAGAGGAAATAGTTGACCTAGAAGACGTGTCAGGAAACATTTCGATTACAGACTTAACTATGAATGATTTCAGAATGGATTTGGCTTCGTATATGAAAGAACACAAAGACGAGTTAGAAAATGCACCTCTTGGCATGTATGCGGTTGCTGATAAAAAATTACTTGGAGAAAATATTGAATCTGGAATAATTTTTGCTCTAAAACAGGCGAATTTTTCGGAATTAGAATCTAAAGAAGTAAATGCTATTCATCCATATTATATGGTTTATATTCAAAATGATGGTCATGTAAAATATGGTTATACTCAAGCGAAATATGTTTTAGATATTTTTAAAAAATTATGTAATGGAGTTGATGATGTAAATAAAGATTTAACAAAAATATTCAATTCTGAAACAGATGATGCAAGAGATATGAAAGAGCAATCTAGATTATTAGAAAAAGCCGTTCAAAATATAATTGGTAAAAAACAAGAGACAGGAGCGTCTGAATTATTTAGTCTTGGAAAAACAACAATTGCCCAACAAAGCTTATTAAATGGTCTAGATGATTTTGAATTAGTGTCATTCTTAATTATCAAATAAAATGGAAGATAAAATCATAAAAATATTTAATTTAGAAAAAGAGGTAGTTCAAAATAGAAAAATCAAAAGTATTTTTTATGAACACGAAAAATTTAATGCAGAAAAGAAAAGATTATTTGATGATGCAGTAGAAAATATAAAATTAGTGGGGCTATTTAATGACGACACAATTAACATTCCAAAATATAAAGACGAAGAGTTTTTATATGAAGAGATATATTTAATCCATATAGAGTTAAAAGATAAAAAGCAATATACTCGAGTTGTGAGTGTAATACATGAATTTATAGAAAATCCTGTAATTTTAGTTTTAAGTTATGAAAAAGAGATTCAGTTATCTGGTTCCATAACTAGAATTAATAAAAAAACCCAAGAAAAAGGAATAACAGAAGATCTATTTCAAACACCGTGGATCAGTATCGATGATGAATCAGTAAAATATTTAGATACCAAGAAATATTCATACGAATCATTAAAAAAGTTTTATGAAGAATATCTGCGTGTAATGTTATGTTTTAATTTAGTTGAAATTATTGGAGAGTTTAAATATGTACCAAAATACGCTATACTAGACCTAAGAGTAATTATTGAAAAATACGCTTTATTAAAGGCTCAGATTGACTCTCTGAAGCAAAACCAGAAGCAATCAGTAGGTTTTGGAGATAAAGTAGAAATTCAAGAAAAAATTATTAAATTACAGAAGGAATTAGAAATCATTAAACAACAAGTAAAAGAATTATGAAAAAACTAGACGGCAAATCAAAAGATATCTTAGATGATAATGTTTCAAAAATAAGAGAAATGTTTCCAGAAGTATTCGAAGAGGGGAAAATAGATTTTGAATATCTTAGAAAAATACTTGGGGATGCGGTTGATTCTAACAATGAAAAATATTCTTTTACTTGGAATGGAAAATCCGATGCTATCAAAACTGCTCTAAAACCTACCACTGCAACATTGCGGCCTGATAAAGAATCTAGTAAAAACTGGGATACTACAGAAAACTTATTTATAGAAGGGGACAATTTAGAAGTATTAAAGGTTCTTCAAGATTCTTATAGGAATAAAGTAAAGATGATTTATATTGATCCTCCGTATAACACTGGTCACGACTTTGTTTATAATGACAAGTTTAATGATACTGTAGAGGATTATAAAGAGAGAACAGAGCAGGCAATGATGTCTAATGCAGATTCAAGTGGTAGATATCATACTAATTGGTTGAATATGATGTACCCAAGACTTCGCTTGGCTAGAAATCTGTTAAAAGATGATGGGGCTATTTTTATTTCCATTGATGACAATGAGGTTGCCAACTTAAGAAAAATTTGTGATGAGATTTTTGGTGAAAATAATTTTGTCAACGCTATAGCTGTTAAAATGAGTGAAACTTCTGGGGTTAAAATGAGCCATTCAGATAATAGATTACCTAAAATAAAAGAATATGTATTAATTTATTCTAAAAATTATAAAAAAATTAATTTTAATTCAGTTAAATTACATAAAAGTGATGAACCTAAAAAAATAGAAAAATATCTTAAATATTATTCCAAAATTATAGAAAACCTAAATGACGATCCATCTAAATGGTCTATTATTGACATAAAAAAATATATTGAAAAAAATAGTATAGAAATA
This sequence comes from Candidatus Parcubacteria bacterium, assembly GCA_009995365.1. Lineage (GTDB taxonomy): Bacteria > Patescibacteriota > Minisyncoccia > Phycocordibacterales > JAACPR01 > JAACPR01. The sequence continues at coordinate 25,072 of JAACPR010000004.1, forward strand.
AAAGATGATAGTGAGTTAAATGAATTTAAATTTAAGAATGCTAATAGGATTGTTTATAGAACAAATAATAAGGCTTTTGAAGGTTTAAAATTTGATAATCCTATTAATAAAGTTATTTCTTCTACGGGGATTGAGTATATATGGTGGGAAGGTAAACAAATGCTTTTTCTTTCTGATTATTTAGAAGAAGGTTTGTGTGATCTATGGACACATATTTCAACTATTAATATAAACAAAGAAAGTCATGGGATACCTACTTACATCAATGGACAAAAACCCAGGGAATTAATAGAGTTATGTGCAAGTTTAGTCTTAGATCAAGATGACCTAGCGCTTGATTTTTTTGCCGGATCAGGTACAACGGCAGATGCTATTTTGAAATTCAATACGGATAATGATAGAAAAAATAAATTTATAATGGTTCAAATACCAGAAAAGATCGAAACAACATCTGGAATGAATTCTAAGACAAAAAACACAACAAAACAGTTAATGAGTTTTCTAGATGAAATTAATAGGCCACATTTCTTAACAGAGATTGGTAAAGAAAGAATTAAAAGATCTAATAATAAATTTAAACAACCATTTGAAGAATGTAGAGGTTTTAAAGTTTTTAAATTAGATTCAACAAATCTAACTCAATGGGATTCACAAACAGAAGATTTAGGAAAAACTCTTGAAGAATCAATTAATTCTGCAAAATCAGATAGAACACAGGAAGATGTCCTGTATGAAGTATTATTGAAATATGGAATAAACCTAACGACTCCTATATTAGAAGAAGAAATAAATGATAAAAAAATATTTTCTATCGCGGGAGGGTTTTTACTAGTCTGTTTAGAGAAAGATGTTGATTTAGATACAATTTCAAAAATTGCAGAAAAGAAACCTGAAAGAGTTGTATTTTATGATCACGGATTTAAAGATGATATGACGAAACTTAATGCAGAACAGACTCTTAAAAAGGCTGGTGTTGAGGATATAAGAATTATTTAATTATGGATAAAGAAATTCAGAAATTTATATTAGAATCTCTAAAAAAAAGAAATTATTTAGATCTTGAAAAGACTATAGTTGAAGATGTAAGTAAAACAGTATGGAAAGAGAAAAAACCAATACCAGCAGACAAAATTGTGAAGCATAATGCTAAAATGTTAAATGATAAAGGGTTGATACATTTTGTGGATAACCAAGTAGGACGATACTATCAGATGACATTACAAGGTAAAAGGACTTTTGATCCTTGGCACAAAAAAGCTTGGTATTGGATTTTATATGATAAAAATAATCTTTATACGATATTGTCTGTTTTAATATCTTTAACTGCAATAATTGTGTCGGTAATTGCACTAAATAAATAAAATGTTAAAACTTAAATTTGATCCAAATCAAGAATACCAAAAAATAGCAATTGACTCGATTGTGGATATTTTTGATGGACAATCTCTAAGAAGATCAAAGTTTACCGCTAGTAAAAACAACCAAGGAATTTTTGGTGAAATAACTGAATTAGGTTACGGAAATAAACTAGATTTATCTGAATCAGATTTATTAAATAATGTAATTAAGATACAAGACAGAAATAAATTAAAGAGAAGTAAGAAGATAAACGATGAATTGTATGGAGTACCAAACTTTGCCATTGAAATGGAAACTGGTACTGGAAAAACATATGTTTATACCAGAACTGTCTTTGAATTAAACAAAAAATATGGTTTTACAAAATTTGTAATTGTAGTCCCAAGCGTCGCTATTCGTGAAGGTGTTTATAAATCGCTACAAGTAACAGAAGATCATTTTAATAAATTATATCCGGGGCAAGGTTTCAATTATTTTATCTATGATTCAAATAATTTAAATCAAGTGCAATCCTTTGCAACTAGTTCTGATATTGAAATAATGATTATTAACGTTGATGCTTTCAGAAAAAGTTTTGAAGATGAAAATAGTCAAAATAAAGCTAATATCATTCACAAACCAAATGATAAACTAAGTGGCAGAAAGCCCATTGAATTTATTCAACAGACCAATCCTTTTATAATAATCGATGAACCTCAATCTGTAGATAATACTGATAAATCAAAAGAAGCGATTAAATCACTTAATCCTTTGGCTATTTTTAGATATTCTGCAACTCATAGAGATGCATATAATTTAATGTATAGACTGGGGCCTGTTGAAGCTTATGAAAATAAATTAGTTAAAGCAATCGAGGTTGTCGGTATAGAAAATGAAAATAATCTTAAACTTATCTCAGTTAGAAATAATAATGGTTCATATACAGCCAAAGTTGAATTAAAGAAAATAAATGAAAAAGGTGTCGAAGTTTCAAAACAAGAAACGGTTAATTCCGGAAGAAAGAATAATCTATTTGAAATTTCAAATCAAAATGCAAAATACGAAGGAATGGTTGTTTCGAATATAAGTGCGATTCCGGGCAATGAATATATTGAATTTGAAAATGGGGAAATTTTAAAACTTTCAGATGATTCAACTGATTTAGATCACAAAAGATTTCAAATTAGATCAACTATTGAGACACACCTAGATAAAGAAATGTATTTATTGAAGAAAAATATCAAAGTCATTTCTTTGTTCTTTTTGGATAAGGTACATAATTATAGGGAATATATTGAAAATGATAATGGTGAAAAGATTGTCGAAAAAGGTCAGTACGCAAAAATCTTTGAGGAAGAATATTTAAAATTAATTAAATCTCCAAAATACAAAACTCTTTTTGATGATCAGAATCTAAGAGATTTCATGTTAAATGAGAACGTTGATGAAATACACGACGGATATTTTTCTCAAGATAAAAAAGGTGTTTTAAAAGATTCGAAAGAAAAAACCACTAAAGCCGACGAAGATACTTTTGAATTGATTATGAAAGATAAAGAAAGATTATTGAGTTTTGATACTAAATTAAGATTTATTTTCTCTCACTCAGCCCTGAAGGAAGGTTGGGACAACCCAAATGTCTTTCAAATCTGTACTTTAATCGAATCACAAGATACGCTAACTAAAAGACAAAAAATAGGTCGTGGGTTAAGACTACCTGTTGATCAAGAGGGTGAGCGAATACAAGATGAAATTATAAATATTTTGACAGTTTTTGCTAATGAAAGTTATGAATCTTTTGCTGAAAACCTTCAGAAGGAAATTGAATCTGAAACTAATACAAAATTCGGCGTTATTGATGAAAGATTATTTGAAAATATTTTGAATAAAAAAGATGAAAACCATATTGAAGAAATTGGTTATGATACTTCAAAACAAATTCATGATTATTTAGTGGAAAATGGTTATCTTGATCCTAATGAAAAAGCATCTAACAAATTGAAAGAAGAATTAGTTGAAGAGACATTTAAAATGCCGGAAGAGTTTTCAGATATTGAAAAAGATGTCATTGATCTGATTAAATCTAGAATAAAAAGGCTACCAATATTTAAAAAATCTGAAGAAAAGAAAACTTTGAATAAAGAAGTATTATTAAGTGAAGACTTTAAACAACTGTGGGATAAAGTTAAATATAAAACTGTGTTTAAATTAGATTTTAATGTCGATGATTTTGTTGATAATGTAGTAAAAGAAATAAAACTTAATTTAGGAAAGATCGAAGTGAGCCCTATAATTGCGAAGTATGTAAACTTAAGAATACAACAAGAAGGAGTTACAACTACTGATCCAAATAAAGTTCGAAAATATGCAAAAGAAAACTATAAAGAAAAAGAATTACCTAATGTAGTGGAGTTTATTGAAAAATATACAAGATTGAAAAAAGAAACTATTGTAAAAATCTTGAAAGATTGTGGTCGTCTAGATGATTTCTATGTTAACCCTCAAACTTTCATGACTAGAGTAGTTGATGTTATCAATCAACAAAAAAGATTAATTATGACTCATGGAAAAGGAGTTAAATATGAAAAAATTGGAGAACATGAATTTTACTCTCAAGACCTATTTGAAGACGATGAACTAATTGGGTATATAACATCTAATGCAATTCCTGTAGATAAAAGTGTTTATTCCCATATTATTTATGATTCTGAAGTAGAGAAAACTTTTGCAAATAAAATGAATGAAGATAGAGATGTAAAATTATTCGTTAAGTTACCTAATTGGTTTAAAATAGATACTCCTCTCGGGTCATATAACCCTGACTGGGCAGTCGTTTTTGATAAAAACGGAGAAGAAAGACTATATTTTGTTTTAGAAACTAAAGGAAGTATTTTGTCTGAAAACTTGAGATTTGTTGAAGATGTAAAAATTGAATGTGGTAGGAAACACTTCGAGGCTATTGATACTGGAATAAAATTTGAAAAAGCTGATGATTATGATGAGTGGAAAAATTAATAAACCAATCAATTAAAAAAGAAAAAGTTATAAAATATGCTTGGTAAATACGGTTTAAAAACAGAAGATTTGGAAAGAGTAAGACTAAGAGATGAGACTTGTGTTTATTGTCACAAGAAAATGATTTACCCGTATAATCCTAATAATAGACAGGATTCAGCAACTATAGAACATCTAAATCATTTACCACCATGGGATAATCCAAAAACCATCGCATATTGTTGTGGTAGTTGTAATTCAAGTCGAGGTCCTAAGAAAATAAGAGATTGGTTTAAGACCAAATATTGCATGGAAAAAAATATCAACATTAACACTGTGGCCAAGCCAGTGAAGGAATATGTTTTAAATATTGAAGATAAATTATAAATCAATAAGCTTTATTCCTCTTCCATTTTTCTTCGTCTCTCATCAAGAGTTTCTCCTTCATAAATCCAGTATAGTGGTCCTTGAACTGGCCATTCTACATCAAGTATTTTTTGAGCCGCACCAGACAAACTCATTAATTCATTTTCGAACATAACCATTTTGTTATCTGCTACCGTAGATTTTATTTCTGGGTCATGTGCAAAAGATAATTCTGCACCTACAGGAACATTAACCATTTTAAAGTTAAAGGCAGATCTTCTTGTTCGGGCTTCATTCAAAGCTTTTTGATCTTCTTGATTTTCTACGAAATCTTGCTTAGGAGTTACATTTTCAATTTCAACAAGTTTTATAATGGCAACTGCTTGTTCTGGTGATATTTGAAAAAATTCTCGACTTGATCTAACTCTTTTATCAAGGAAAGCTTCAAATATCTGTCTTTCAACAAATTTTGAATCTTGTACAGTCGCTGCATAAAATACTTCAAATGGAAGAGGAACGCTGGTTGTGTCTAATGATCTAATTCTTTGTTCTAAGTTAGTAGTTATTCCAACTTTGACATATCCGGGCATCGCCTCGTTGATTAATACATATATTATTTCATTCATTATAAAATAATATAGCAATAAAATAAGCGTTTAACAATCGTCTTTAATCAGTTTATTGTAATCATTAATAATACTAAAGGGACTACTTTTTTGGTGTACATCAAAATAAAAAGCATCAGGGTTCATTTCAATTTCATACTGCAATTTTTTATTTATATAAATTTTGTTATATAAACCATCGATAAATCTTGCAAATTTCATATTTATTGAGATGACTTGGTTATAATAATCATTTTCATATTCTTCAAATTTTTTATTCACATTAATATCAAAAATATCAGAAATCTTTTTAGATAATTCTCTAAAACCTTGGAGTGTTTTGTAACACTTAATAGGCATGATGTCGTTTTGTATGAATCTGAATATGCCCGTTATAGGCAGAATATAATTTATCTGTTCTTTATAATCTGAAACAAAATCCTCATCTAGTTTTGAGTAATATAAACTTGAACCCGTAATATTATTTCCGTTTTTTATTAAATCACCCGAATCAAATAGTTCATTAAGTTGTTTTCTGGTTTTTTCAAGATGTTCTAACCAAATAAAGAACAGTTCTTTGTGTTTTCTTTTTGTAGATTTAGACCAAGTTTCATAACTTTCGCTTTTAAATAGTAATGTATATTCTTCTTTAAAAAGTCCTTTATCTAACCAATCAAAAATAATTTCTCTGACTAATGATTTTACAGAAACCTTTTTGTCTTTTGCACACTTCTTTATATCTCTAACTATATTATTCCAGTAACCTTCATCTTCTTTGTTATATTTAATATCAAGATAATCTGCACAATGGCAAACTACGGCTTCAGTAGTAAATTCAGAAAAGAAACCGTACCTAACGAAAGTTAATTCTCCATTTGTGCCCACTGTTTTAATTCGTTGATATATTTTCTCAAACAGAATGTCTTTTTGTTTTTCAGATAAGACATCGGAATCTTTATATAATTCATATAATAAAATATGATCGTCTAAATATTGACTGTCATGTTTAATGTACTCATCAAGAAGTAATAAGTCATCTTGGACTTCTTTTGGTAAGGACAGAAAAGTCTTTTGCTGTAAAATCTTTGAATATGAAAGATAGGTGTTATCTAATAAATAGTTTAAATTTTCAGTTCTGTTTTCTTCTGTGCTGTCTAATCCTAATCTAATTAAATCTTTAGATGCTAATTTATTTTCTTTTACATAATCAATTAGACCATGAATACGCAAAAGACGGTTTTCTGATTGTAAATAGAACATTTTTGCGTCCAAATTCATAGTCGTTCTCAATTTAGCAATACGAATATATTTATTATATTGATTAATCTCAGCACTATGTTTAGGTATCCAGTTTTCAGTTATTGCAATCAAATCAGCATCTGGCAATAAGTTTTTACCAGTTTCTTCGTAATGTATCGTATTTTCAATCAAAACCTTTACTCTCTCATAAGGTGTTATTTTCGATCTTCTTAATATGTTTGTTATATCTTTCATTATCTTTTGTTTAATAAAACTTGTTCGATTAATTCAATTCGTTTTTTCAGATCAATATTCACAATATTTTTTGAAAGGGCAGAGGTGATTTTAACAATCATATTGGCTTGTCTGTGAGAAATTTCCTTATCGATTACTTTTTGTAAAGTGTCGGAAAGAATTATATTTATTTGATCTATATTTGTTTGCTTCATAATTAGTCGTGTTCAATTAATTCATACCAAGCTCGTACTTCATGAGCTCTACCATTTTTAGTAATGTTTTTATAAAGGGCAAAGACAACATTCGGAGTTAATTTACGAGCCCAACTATTAATACTTTTACTTAATCCATCTTTTTGGATCCTTTTATTCCAATCAGTTAATGTTCCGGTGTCGATGTTATATTTTTTGCCAAAATCAGCCTGGGTTTTTATTTCTAATAAATCGAAAATAATTTCTTCATCTATACCGAACTTTTCTAAACTAACCCTTGGTTGTCCTTTCAAAAAAGTAGGCAAAGATTTCCAAAGAATATACGTGTCATACGTTTGGGCTTTATATGGTTCTTTTGAAAAATCATCTACTTTCATTTTAAATTTTTATTGCTTTTGAATTAGTAAGTTTCTCTAATCTTTTAACTATTGTTAAAAAATATTTTTCATCTATCTCAATCCCAATACACTTTCGACCTAAGTGTTCACAAGCAAGAGCGGTAGAACCACTTCCAAGAAATGGATCATATACAACATCACCAATTTTTGTATTGTCAGGAATTATTCGTCTTAATAATCCAATAGGTTTTTGGGTTGGATGAAGTTTAGATCGTTGAGGGCGTGGATAATAGATGACATTTTTAGATTTAGACCTTTCCATTTTGTGCTTTCCAAACCAGCCATAAGCAATAAGCTCATATTGTGATAAATAATCTTTTCTACTCATAACTGGTTGATTTTTTAACCAAATCAGCATTTGTCCATAACGAAAACCAAGTTTTTGCAAACCACTTCGTAGTGATGGAAACATTGAGTCGCCATTAAAAATATAATAGGCGTTATGTGTTTCAAGATAGGGAATTACAGGCTCAAGATATTTTTGAGTAAATATCTCATATTCTGATTCTGTTTGGATATGGTCATTCAAAATTATCTTATCTTCACTTGATGATAATTTAGCAAAATCCTTTTTATTCTCTACGTATGCAACGCCAAAAGGTGGGTCGGATAGAATTATTTTAATTTTTGCTTTACCAATTACTTTTGAGACAAATTCTTGATTAAGTGAATCACCGTAACCAACAATATGATGTCCAATTTTATATATTTCTCCTTTATTTATTTTCATATATTTTTTGTGCTTTAAGTCCAGTAAATTTTTCCCATCGCTCAATCACTATAGTTGCGAAAACGGGATCTTTCTCAACTCCTCTCCATACGCGATTCAATTCTTCACAGGCAATCAGGTCAGAACCACCTCCCGCAAAACCAGAGAAAATAATATGTCCGGGTGCAGAGCATCTTTTGAAGGGCTTTTCATTTAATGAAACTGGCTTTTGAGTAGGGTGTAGATAGTTTTGTGTGTTGTCTCTTTTGACTAACCACAAATCAATCATGTCTTGGATTTCGTCTAATACTTGATTGCCAGATGTTACTTCTTGATTAAGAATTTCATTAGCATTTCTAAAATTTTGATTTAAGTATGGCTTATTTAGAGTTCCATAGGTACAGGGATCGTATACACGATTCCATGCGACCTTTGGAGTACAATTCTGATTCGATTTTACCCAGAAGCAGACACGTCTTTTTTTAATTACGTGCTTGTCGAATAGTGATTGTGTTAATCCTATTGAATTTGGGTCTGACCAGTAAAAGAAATGCGAATCTGGTTTGGCAAATTTCTTAGCTGTTTCGATACTTTTATCGATGAATTCTTGATATTCTTTTTCACTTTTATTATCTTTATATTCGCCACCATATTTTCCTCCATAATTCCACGAAATATTGAACGGCGGATCCTGAAAAATTACATGTGCTAGTTCGTCATTCATCAACGTTTTGACTTGTTTTTCATCAGTAGAATCTCCGACCAATAACTTATGTTGTCCTAACTGATATATTTCTCCTGATTTCACTTTAGCAACAGGGGTTTCCTTGATGGCTTTTCCTAAATCAAAATTATCCTCAGTTAATTCAATGTCATCAAAGAAATTTTGTAATTCTTCATCTCCAAAACCAACATCAAGAAGCATATCCATATCGAACTCTTTAAGTAATTCTTCACTCCACGAACCAACATTTTTATTCAATCTTAAACATAGTCTTTTTTCTTCATCTAGACTTAATTCTCGAGAAGGAATCATACAGTCAACTGTTTTAAATCCTTTTCTTTTATAAATGTTGTATCTTTTTTCTCCACCAATTATAGTTTTATCTCTTGATCCAATATTTAGAACGATTGGAACAACTGATCCAAATATACTGATTGAATTATCTAAATCCTGGTCATCTTTTTCATACATTTTATTTGGATTGTATTCATTTGGAATTAAATCCTTAATATTACATTTAACGTGCGTCCATTTAATTTTTTGTTTATTTTTCATATTTTTTCAGAAGTGGGTCTTATTAAGCACTTCTAACCTTATTAGTCATTGAATGACAAAATGACAATTTCCTTTAAATACAAAAATATCAAATGACAATAATACATTGAAAACAAAAGGCTTTTTACAAAATTCTGTAAAAAGCCTTTAAAATTGTCATTCTATATCAAATGACTATCCTTCTGGTTTTATGGTAAACAAGGGTCTGTAGCCGTATCTTTTTGTGTAATGGGGGATAGGGGATGTTTTCATTCCAAAGAATTTTTTTAATGTCTCATTCAATTCATACTTCACGTTCCTTCCGAACCTTTTATCCCATTTAGCATTAGTCAAAGCCCCTTCACTTCCTGCGATTGCTTGGAGTAGTACCCATTTCATATTTGGCCCCCTTGTCTTACCGTTAAAAAACCCCATATCTTTGAAGTCGAACTTTTTTGTTTTCATATTAGGGTATTTGACCTTAACAAAGTGACCATCTAAAAATTTAATATATAAAGATTCCCAAGTCGCATTTGGAGGCAGAATGTAGGATGCAGTATTGTATTGAGCTTTTTTATTGTTAGATGCCTCCTGATTAATGACTTCAACTTTCTGTATTCTATCCTGAGGCTTTATGATAAAATCTCCTATATCTAAATTAGAATTTTTACTCCTTTGAGTCTTTAATTGATTTATTTCTTCCATTTTTTTTAAGTTGTGGCCTTATAGAATCAACTGTTGAATTAAATCTTTTAAGAGGTTCCCTATAAGTTTCAAAAGCTTTTTTATATGTTTCTATGGAATTGTCTATGTTATAAGCAAGCCCTTTCAAAAAATCGGGATTATATCCTTGTTCTATTGCTTGTTTGTATACTAATTCTCCAACTGTCATATTTCGTATTATATCAAAAAATTGGCATTTGAAAGGTAGTTTCTATTAAAATTATTATATTGAAATTAATATAACAGAAAACTATTGTTATTGTTTAATATCTGTTAAAATTAAGACACCATGAAAATAGAATTATATGCCAAAATAGATAAAATTGTAAGAAATCTTAATTTAGCAATTCTTACCATTTTTCTAATTATTGTTAATTTAAATATTTGGAATGTAGCTAATAATATGAATAGTTATATTTTTGATGATGTTATAAAGCAAGTTTTTGTTTGGATTGCCATAACAATAATCCTAATGATTGTTATGGATGTTGTTAGATTTTTATTATTTAATAATTCAGCCCATACAGAAAATAACAGCGATTTCAAAAATAATCTAAAGTATTATTTCAATAACATTTTTATTAATAGCTATAAAAATAAAACATCTGCTACGCTAAAATCTATTAATATATTGTTAGTTTTGTGTTTTGTGTTAGTTAGCGTTTATGCTTTTTCAAATTCAAAAATATATGCATTGGAAAAGCAACATGAAATTGATATTATAAATGCACAGGTAGAAGCGCTTAAATATCACAGAGAAGCATATGATTGTGTCCCTAAAATTGATTAAAAATAATTATGAACAAGATCGAATTTAATGAAGAAAATGAATTTTATATAAAAACTCGTAGACATCTTGGTGAATACGAGAATTCAAAGATGGAGAAAATTTTACTTGATAAAGGGATAGTAAAAAATAGAAGACAAGCCACTTACTTTTTGATTGGGCTTGTCATTTTTTTAATTGCCGTAAATGCTTATGTGTACCTTTCTTTAATATATACACCAAAAGATGATTACGTCGTTGGTCCTGACGGAGAGAGATATTCTGTAGAAGAATATATGGAAGAATTAGGAAAGGGTAATAATATTTTAGATCCTGAAATATAAAATTATGAAGTTGCCATTAAGACAAAACAATAAAGGTTTTACTCTCATAGAGCTTTTGGTTGTTATTTCTATCATTGGATTATTAGCTTCAGTCATCATGGTATCTTTGGGAGATGCTAGGACTGAAGCGAGGAATAGTGCCCGAAACAGCATGGCGTTGGAATATATAAATGCGTTTGAGTTGTATAGGAGTGATAACATTGGTTATCCTAATTTTAGAAATACTTCTAGTGTTGACGAAGATGCTGATTTAAATGATACTTATTATTGCTTGGGTGAACCCCAAGGTACTAATGTTTGTCAACATAACATGAATTCATTGAACGACTTAAATACTGCTATTTCTGAATTCATCTCCGGTCCTCCAAGAGATGAGAGTAACTTAGACATAAGCGGCACCGACTATAGCGGTATCACCTATGCATGTAATGATGGCGGCCCCTATAATGATTCCGATGAACCCTGTACAAGCTTTATATTAATTTGGTATTTAGAATCAGACGACGAAGATGATTGCCCGAGAGGATCATTTGGTCAAGACTTTATTCCAGGTAATTCAATAAGGTGTACATACCCAGAATAATAAAAGCCCGTCAGTTTCCTGACGGGCTTGTTGTTTGAAATACTACTTTCTCCTGAGTGAAACCAGTGCCAAGGCACCAATTCCAAAGAGTAAAGCGTACATGCTCGGTTCTGGAACAGAACTGTTATTAACCGCGAAGACCGTATATGTCCACTCCTCTTTGGAACGATTGCCAAAAGTATCAATGAATAAGCTACCATCAATCGTGAAATCCGCGATATTATCAGTTTTCTGATCATCGTAGAATTTGAAAGCGGCAAAGTCGTTAATCGAAGCATCAACGATACTCATATCATTGATGTCATCTCCATCATATTGATGAGAGTTAACGCTGATAGTGTCGCGATCATCTCCGCTAATAATCCGCAACCCAACCCAAATCTCATTGAATGGATCGGTGATGGCTATTTCGCTACCTAATGTAGTGTTAACACCAGCAGCAGAGACCGATAGATTGTTGGCAGAGTCTACTGCAACGGTAAACGAGTTGCTTCCTCCATTGACCCATGACACATCTTCTGTGTAATACGGGTCGTTATCAGAGAAAGTTCCTGTGCTACCACCGAACTCGAATTCGTGAGTATCAGTACCAGTAGTACCGGTACTGCCGGCTTGGAGCTGGGCGTACCAGACACGATCATCGCTATCAAAAGCAGTTACGAATTCACTGAACGAAATACCAGCGGTCACGACCGGAGCCGAGAAAAGCGCATTCACAAGGAACACGCTGATTAAAATAGCAAAGAATTGCTTTTTCATAATATTATCCTTTATTAAGGGTTTAGTTGCGTGATCCTCGCTCGCACCTTGCGAACAATTATTTAAAAGATCAACTTACCCATATTATACACATACTTTATTGAAAATGTCAACCCATTGTTTGGTACATTCAACCTTTAACTGCGACACTTTCGTTAAACCCTTCTAAATGGGTTCTCCACTCAAGTCGTTTTCTATGACGATTATTTAAAAGAGTATTAACTTTTAGGCTTAGAGTACGTAATACCTACCCTGACAAGCTTCGCAAGGTCCGAATATTAAGCTATAACATAACTAGAATTTTAGCCTTGATAATGCTAAAATTCACATTGACAATAAAGATCTAAACCTTGTGTAAGGCATGGTCGGAATATGCAAATCCGCTACAGTATAGAAGGCTCCTCATCGGAGTCACTGTAGCGGTTATGTTAGGGAAACTTAATATAGACACTTTCGGGTGTCGCAACGGTGAGGAGCCTTTTGTCCAAGGCTCATATCTCACTATTTACTAGTTTACAACTTTTCGATGAATTATTTTTAAAGAAAAGTTAAAGAAAAATAAAACCGCTACAGTACTATGCCAATAATAATTTCAAAAAACGGCGAAAAAGCCGTTAAAGTTGATAAATCTTCTTTTGATAAAGAGGATCAACTACAACAATATATATACGACAATCCAGGGAGTATTCCTTTGTATGATATTAATGAAGATATTAAATTACTAATACTAGCAAGAGAATTTTCAACTAACAGTGGCCCTATTGACGCTATTGGTTTTGATCAAGACGGAAATATTTATATTGTAGAAACTAAATTATATAAAAATTCCGATAAACGAATTGTAGTTGCTCAAGCTCTAGATTACGGAGCATCAGTCTGGAAGAATGTAAATAACTTTGAAGATTTTCTAACTCAATTAAATAAACATACACAAGATAAATATAAGATATCCGCTAGTGAAAAATTGCAGGAATATTTTAGTTTGTCAGACGAAGAATTAGAAACATTATTATTTAATATCAAGAATAATTTGAGTGATGGGGTAATTAAGTTTGTAATTCTTATGGATGATTTAGATTCAAGATTAAAAGATTTGATCTTATACGTTAATCAAAATAGTCAATTTGATATTTATGCTGTTCAATTAGAATACTACAAACACGAAGACCGTGAAATAGTTATTCCTAGATTATACGGAGCAGAAGTCAAAAAAGATATTAATGTTTCAAAATCATCTAGCTCAAGGAAAATTTGGACAGAGGAGACTTTTATTGAAAATGCAAAACAAGAAATGACAAAGGAGGAATATGAGGCAACTATGAAAATATATAATTTCTCTAAACAAAAGGCTGATGAAATTAGATTTGGGACAGGGAAGAATTATGCATCATTTAGTCCAATCTTTAAATCTATATCAGAAAAATCCCTTTTCACTGTTACAACAGACGGCAGACTAAGTCTTAATTTTGAATGGGTTTATAACGATAGACCAGAATCTGCAAAATGGTTCAAAGAAGAACTTGAAAAGATTGGTTTTGAAATAGATGAAAATTATATCAATATTCGCCCAAGTGTTATGCCGGATGTGTGGTTGGGTAAGGTTGAGGGGTTTGTGGGGATGTTTGAAAAAACTATGGACTAAACTTCATAATTATTTTAGAAGTGGAGATAAATAGCTTAAATAAAGGCTGTATTTTGATATAATATACTTAATAATATGAATAAAGTTAAAGATAATTTAAATATTTCGCAAACTTTAATACTTGCAAGAAACAATTTACTTAATAACTTAGATGATCTAAGTATTAAGGGCGTGATTAGTTACATAAGATGTAAATATTATTTTTCTGAATCTTATAATAAAAAAGATTTTGAGAATAAAATTGTTAATTGTGTTGGTGCTAATATAATTTTATTTGAGTGTATTAAAGAAATTTATCCTGACAGGAATTTTAAATATGTTTCGCCCACATATCAATCGTTAAACGATAGTGGGCACCTAACAAAACATATTTGTGTTGCAGAAGTAAGTAAAAATAAATTACGTTTTATTGATGCTACTCCTCTTGCTGGTTTTTTTAATGGAAGAATTTCCGAATGGTTAAATATAAATGATTGGCTTGAAGACGAGGGCATTTATTTTCATAAAGATAGTATGTTATTTTCAGATTATGAAAAAAAGTACACACATTCTTTTTGCTTTTTAGGAAATGAAAACGTCCACAACATATTAAAATATATTTTTTTACAAAAAGATAAAGACGCGTCTAGGTTTAGTATTAAGAATTTACCAAAAGCTTGGTACGCAGAATTATTAAAAGACGAAGCTCTCCATATTGATTCTGAGCAGGAAAAAATTAATTTACTAAATAAATCTTATAGTATTTCTAAAAATCCTTTTACTTATTTAAAAATAGATCAAAATAATTATAATTCTTATGTTATCAAAAAATTTATTAAACATAATAAAAAAGTAATTAAAGATATAGATAATTATGTAAAAGAAAATAATAAAAAGATTCCAAAAAAAATTTTACAAGAATATCTTGCAACAAAATATTGGAAAAAAATTGCTATAAATAAGATAAAAGGTATTTCGTCAGAACTTCCATATATTAAATATAAAGAGGAAAAACTTTACCTATATAAAATTGGCAGAAGTTATTTTGATGACAAAAAAAATGTATTATTGGTGCAAGGAGATAGCAGTAAAAAAACTTTTGAAATTGTAGATGAAATAAGTGTCAAAAAAACTAGTTCTAGTAAGATACTAACTGGTGAAGATGCTTACGAAGAGTTATTATTAACATTATCACCCGAAGTAATAATATGAAAAAATTTATCTTTTTTGATTTAGATGGAACGCTTATATTTGATGATAAAGAATTAAGTAATGATACAAAAGATTGTTTGCGTACTCTTGATATTAAGTACGGCCTATGTACGAACAGACCTTTGTCTGATATCCCCACATTAGATTTTCTATCTAACAATAAGAACTATATTTGTGAGGGTGGTGTAGTGTCTTATGATTATAAAAAAAATAAATTAAACTTAAATGAAAAAGCTAAAAATATTAATCATAAGTCTATAAAAAAAATATCTTTAGAGTTTCTTAAGGAAAAAGGTTTAAGTATTAATTTACGACAAAATATTAATAGAATTTACAGTAGTACATTATATTTTGAACGACCTTTAGAGTCAGATACAATACTTAGTTTAGGTAGAATGGTAACTGATTTTTTAGGATCTAATTATGAATTTGAAGTTTTAAGTGAAACCAAAATGTTATTTACAATAAAAAATATATCGAAAGGGCAGATGATTAAAAATATTATGAAAGAAAATTTTGAATATTATTTAATTTCTGACGATGAAAAGATAGAAAAAGATGAAAAGATAGAAAACCTTGTATACATCAGTATTGATCCAAATAACTCAGTTTTTAATGAATCTTGTGATTTTGTGTCCAGTAATGATTTTAATAGAAGATTAATAGATGTTATATTGTATATAAAGAACAAACAAATATGAAAAATTTTGAAAAAATGGCGATAGTAAGACACTTAGAAGATATTAACAATCTAAAAGAATTTGGTTTAGATGGAATTTTAAAACCAAATCAAGAGAGGGAATCAGATAAAATTTCAAAAGAGTTAATTGATTTGGCTGTAGAAGAGGGTGCTGAAGCGATTGATATTTTTTCATCTAATCAAAACAGAGCATCAGAAACCGCTAGAAAATTAGACGAAAGTATTAATAGTATAAAACCAGGTTTCTCTAAATTAAATATAGACAAAAGAATTCGTGATTTAAATCAGGGTACTCCAAATCTGCCTGGAGATTATTCTGAAGGTCAAGATTTTGAACCACTACGTGATGCCTGGAATATTTTTTGGGATGAAACTTTTGTTAAAAAAGATTTGCTTTATAGATTTGGTTCGCCTGAATCTTCAGATGGAATAAGAAAGTTTCCTGAATTAGAAGGTGCATTTTCTGAGTACGGAGAATGTTACGCACAGCTTGCAGAGAGATTGTATGATTTTACATATGAATTATTTACACAAGAAAAACAATCGAAACCTAATAATATGATAGGTTTAGTAGGGCATTCAATAACGTTTGGTGTTATGCATGAGTTGGCAGTGATTTCAAAAGATTATACTGACAAATTCCCCAACAAACCGATTCCATTAGGGGAACTTCCTAAAATTACATGGGAATATTTTGATAAATTAAAAAAAGGAGTTTTAAATAAAAATCCTGAGTACGGAGAAATTAATTTTTGTGACATAACTAAAATGAAAGATGAAATTTTTTTGGAAAACCTATCTGTAGAAAGAGATGTTTTGAGGGGCTTGATGAAACAATCAAATGTACAATATTAAAAATATTATTTTGGTTTTTTCTCAGAGCAGAAGCGGACACCACGCCATCATAGATTGGTTATATAATCAGTTTGATGATATTAGACTTTTTTTTAATTATAATGACCCTAAAGCATTTGACCCTTTATTTGAAAATAGAGTTCAGTATTATTTAAATGATAAAAAGTATTACAAAGTAATAAGTAATAGTTGGATTGATGATGGAATTACTGATTTGAAGGTAAAGGAATTTTTATTGGAGGCATATGAAAATATAAAAATTATTCAAGTTCTTGATAAGAACTTGCTAATCTTAAATTATGAGAATATTGAAATTGAAGATGTGTCTAAAATAAGCGATGAGATTACTAAGTATTTTCAAACTTCTAAAGTTTATAAGGTTTTTGTAGTGAGAGACATTCTTAATCTATTGGCCAGTAAAATTAAATCAGGTAAAGATTTTACAATAAAAGATCTGAGAAAAAATGATGTAAAAATTAAAAATACTATAGATACATGGTTAAAATACAATAAATATTTTATAGATAATAAGGATTACATTACTATTATCTATAATGAATGGTTTAAGGATGCTAATTATCGTTCTAAAATTTTAGATATCTTCAGGATTAAAGATAAAGACTTATCTTTGCCTAAGCTAGCCACTTTTGGTAAGGGGAGCTCTTTTGATGGTTATAACATAAATAAAGAATCGAATAGTATGGATGTTTTAGAGAGGTGGAAAAAATATAAAAATGAAAAGAACTTTATTGACATATGCTACAATAAAGATGTCGAATATTATACCAAATCAATATTTGGTAATAATTTATATAAATAATAAATAATTTATGGTACAAGAAAAAATAACATTTGGAGATAAAAATTATAAATTCACTTGGGTAAAAGACGGAAGTATATCTGGAAATAACGTGACACAAGTAAGCGGATATATTTTTAATGACGATAAGGAATTATTAATTGTAAAAAATAAAAATTGGACAATTCCTGGTGGTCACCCAGAAGAAGGTGAAACCCATATCGAAACTTTAAAAAGAGAAACACTGGAAGAATCACAAGTTGAAATTGGTAATATTGAATATCTTGGTTATGTTGAATCTTTAGATATCCAAACAAATAAAAAAAATTACCAATTAAGGTTTGTAGCTAGAGTAAAAAAAGAAAATAGTTTCAAAGGAGATTTTGAAACTTCAGAAAGAGCTTTCGTTAAGCCTGGTAAATTGGTCGACTATATACCTTGGGCATCTGGAAAAGTTTTTTCTGCAGAAGTTAAAGACGCTGAATCAAGGTTTTAAAACATGAGAATTTTAATCTATCAGCCTAGGGTATCATATTATGTAGGAGGCGGAGAGATCGTTCCTATAAATCAAGCAAAATTGTTAATAGAAAAAGGTTTTGACGTTATTTTTGTAACTAGTTGTGCTGATTGGATCAAGGAATCGGACATTTTTAAAGAATTTAAAAATAAATTTTCTTCAAATATTATTCAAGTTAATATACCAGAGCGTCTTAAAAAAATATACGAAGTCGAGCCTGGTTTGAACTGGGAAAGATGGGACAAAGAGTCAATTCATTTTGGTCTGCATGTTAAAAAAGTAATAGATGAGATTGATTATGATGTTGCTTTTTTTCATGCACCTTTGGATTTAATTGCTTTAAATCAAGAAAAGAAAAACATCGGATATCTGCATGGTTATCCAGAAAGTATAAATTATGCATGTCTAATTTTGTTAGATAATCAGTCTGAATTTATAGCTGTTTCAGATAAAGTAAAGGAAAAATGGGATGAGCTCTTACCAAATAAAAATATAGAAGTTATTTATAATGGTATAGATAACGCATATTTTTGTCCTAGTGGAGAGTCTAACAAAATCATTGATTTACTATTTGTCGGTAGATTAATTGAAAATAAAGGTATTATAAATTTACTTCCAATTTTCAAAAAGATAACTAATTTAAATAAAGATATTAGAATTGCTATTGTGGGTGATGGTCCGTTATCAGATCAAATATCAAACTATATAGTGGATAACAACTTAGAACAGAATATCCATAAATATGGCTATTTGCCCCATGGTAAATTGTTAGATTTATATAAGACGTCAAGGATTGGTATATTCCCATCTATATCAAAAGAAGGTCTGCTGACTACGGTATTAGAAGCAACATCTTGCGGTGTTCCTGCTATATCTTCTAAAGGGTTAGGATTAGATGTCTATATAAAAAATGGTATTAATGGTTTTCTTATTAATCCTAATGATGAAGATTCCATTGTAAATTTAGTCGTTAAAATAATTAATGACGAACAAAAACTAAATGAGATGTCTGACAACGCAAGAAAGATATCGCTCGATTGGGGCTGGGATAAAAAGATTGAAAAACTTGAAAAAGTCTTAAAAAGATATGAATAGAATTTTTTTAAATAATTATAATTATATTTGTGAAATTCTTATTGAAGACAATACGTTTTTTGATGAGGTTAAAGAGAGTGAATTCTGGAAGGTATATTGTCCTGATATTTCCATATCTGATTCGGACAGTAAATTAGAATCTGATATACAAGTTTTGGTAGGCGATAAATTTTCAGAAATGTTTTTTGATATAAGGTCTAAGATAGAAATTCCTATAATAGAACTTTCTGTTGAAGATTTAATAACTGTCATTGATTATATTTATGAGCCTCAAAGAAACATAAATGGTGTGTACACTATTAATTCATCCTCAGTAGTTAATAAAGATAATCAAGGAGTTATATTTTTCGGTGGTGCAACAGGTATGGGAAAAACTAGTTTAGCTAGATATTTTGATTCAAAAAAATATTTTAATATTTTCTCGGACGATAAAACTTTACTGAATTTGAGAAAATTAAAAATTTTAAATGGCTCAAGTTATTTGTATGTAAATAAGAGTAATTTAAAAAAAGAATTTAAGTCAAATATAAATTCACACAAGAAATTTAATAATAATACAGAAATCCAAGCAGATCTAGCATTATTTGTTTATGGTTATTTGCAAAAAAGTTTTAAAGAAAAAGAAGTGTGGCCCGATGATAAGTTTTGCTGGCATTTATACGAATCTTTGACAAAGAGGATACGCGGAGTTTCTAGAAGAATTATCGGTGGTAAAATACCCTTACCTTCTATAGATTCAAAATATCTATCGGAACAACGTATAAAAGATATAAACTATTTGTGTTCTAACACAAAATGTCTTTTTATAAAATCAAGTTATAGATATGCTTATAAAAACATAAATAAGATAATAAAAAAATAAAATGCAAAAAAGATATATTAAATTACAAAAAACAGAATGTGAAAAAACTATTAAATATATGGTTGATAACTACGGAATACCTAAATTAATTGATAGGTTAAATTTGTATATATATAATGAAAAAAACAAAGAACTACAAATTAAATTTAAAAATAAAAACATTTTTTTCAAAGAAAATAGTTTAAATGATGCTTACGGGTGGGTAGAATTGAAAAATAGATCAATTAAATCTTTTTTTCAAACACTATATAATCTAGGTTTTAAGGAATTTATTTTTGGTAGATCTGAAACAATAGAATTCGAGATGGGATCTAAATTAGTTGGATCAATTTTTAAAGAATCTTTGAAGGGGTCTTTTATAGAGTTTGAATATACATCTGAAGATTCTGAAAGAAATATAGAAGAATTATTAAATAAACTAAATATAAATAATAATCAAATATATAATACAGAATCATTTTCAAAAATAAAAACAAACAAAGAATTAGAAAAAGAAAACCTTTTTGATAATACAAAAAGGTTAAATAAGCATATTCGAGAATATTGTGTTCAACATGGAGTAGAGATTCGTACAGATAGCTTGACTTTACAAAGCAGATTAGAGGGGGTAAGTAATGATTATTCTTATCTAGAAAAATCTTTTAATGATTTAACAGGCATCTCTTTAGTTGATGGAAATTTACCTAGGATAAATAACAATTTTATTGAAGAGGGTATTTCCATAATCATACCTTCTTATAATTCACACGATAAATTAGAATATACATTAAGATCTATAAATTCACAAGATTTAAATTCTAAACAATTTAAATCAATTGAGGTTATTGTTGTTGATGATTTTTCTGAAATTAATACAGAAGTTATTATTAATAAATTAAAATTAAAATTTAATTGTAAGTCTATTCGCTTAAATCAAAACATGGATGTTGCATTTGCACGTAATATAGGAGCTTCTGCCTCATCTTACGAAAAGCTTATATTTTTAGATTCAGATATATTAATATCTAAAAATTACATAAGTAATATGTATTACAGACTTTCTGTAATACCCAATGCCGTGTTTACTACTTTTAGAAAAAATATTAAACTAGATGATTTTGTACTTAAAAAAATTAATAAAGGATTAGATAATCCTAAAGAAATAGACGATTCTCGTATTAGTAATAAAACTAAGCCAGAACAGGTAGGTTGGGAAGAAGATAATAAAGAGGTTAGGCAATTTAATATTTTTGATGATACTGATGGTTTTAAAAATCTAGGTTTTGGAGCAAGTGTCGGGGTTTATGATCTACCAGGAGTTTTGTCTGGTCACAACATTGCTATATCAAAAAATAATTTTCAAAAAGTGAATGGTTTCTGTACAGAATTTAAAGGTTGGGGGATTGAGGATAAATTTTTTGGATTAAGTTTAGTTACAGAAGGCAATTTCATAATACCAGTTACTTCGTCTATGGTTTATCATTTGGAATACGGACCACGAGATGGGGACTTAAATAAAAAAATAAAAGAATTAAATAATAATTATGATAAGTATAAAAAAATGCTGAAGAATATTTGGTGGTAAATATTATTTGCATTATTGTAATAAATAATCATGATAAAAAGTATAATTCAAACTCGGAATCAATTAATAGAAAAAATGAAAATTGTTTACCAAGATAAGTACGCCCCAAACACTGCAAACTCTTTAGATAAGATTAAAAATCGGTTCTAAAATTGGCGGGTATGATATTCTTAAGATTAAGAAAATTTAATTATGCAAGAAATAAAAAATCTAGAAATAAAAATATTGAAAGGAGAATATCGTAAAGATGAAAAACAACTAAATGAATTATTATCAGATGATTTTGTTGAGTTTGGTGGAAAGGGAATTGAATATAATAAACAAGAAATAATCCAAGCTCTACTAAATGAAAATAATATTGAGTGGGATTTCAGAGACATGAAGCCCAAGAATATAACTGATAATGTTGTGATGATAAATTATATTGCTATTAAAAAAGAAAATGACTCTATCACAGAATCTTTAAGGACTTCTATTTGGAAAAAGTTCGGTAGTAATTATAAGATGATTTTTCATCAAGGAACTAATATAATTAAAAATATGGAATTAGGTACCAAAAAACAACCATCGTTCAAAATAGATTTTCCTAAAATAGGTGATGAAGTCGATTTGGCCCCAATGCATATTCAATCTTGGAAGGAGACTTATGTGAATCCAGAATCGGGTTTAACTGAAGAAATGGTTGATGAGAAACTTGGACATATGTTAACTAATACTGATTTTCGTCGAAATACAATTTCTGAAGCTATAAAAAAACCAGATGAGGTTTTATATAGAGTTGTACGAAATAACGGTAATCAAATCGTGGGCTTTATGCATGGATCAAAGCATGAAGAATTTAATGAACTAGATGCAATTTATCTACTCAATGAGGTAAAAGGATCCGGGGTGTCTGGAAAACTAATGAAGGAATTTCTAGATTGGATAGATAAAAGTAAACCAACACGCCTTGAAGTATTTTCGTGTAATGAAAGAGCTATTAATTTTTATAAGAAATATGGATTTGTAAAAACAGATAAACCTGTACAGATATGGAAAGATACATTACCTTTTATTGAAATGATTAGACCTGTCGAAGAGGCTAAGGTGTAAATATACTATTTACAGAAAAGGAATTTCAACTCTTATTAATAAACATAAAAGATAATTTTCTACTCATTAATTTAATTTCTTTTGAAGAAAAGTTATTATGCTATTTTTGGTGGTGGGCTAGAGGAAAATGAAAGATATCACAGAAAAATAAAGAAATATTCGGTGATTTGAATTAATTTGGTAAAATAAATTAATGAACAAAACCAACGAATTCTCATTTATATTAAAATCTTCGCAATATGGTGTAGGTGTTTTTGCTACACACGATATAGTTAAAGATACGCTACTTAGATTATTTAGTGATGATAACACTTTTGAAAATAAAATTAGAATTATTGATAAAAATAAAGTTGAGAAAGAATTTCTAGATTATTGTATTGAATTTAACGATAAGGTTTATGCCCCGAAAGATTTTGGATGTATGGAAATTGGTTGGTATTTAAATCACTCAAAAGACTTTAATGCTTATCATAAAGATTATAATTGGTATGCCGATAGAGATATTAAAAAAGGAGAAGAAATTTTAATTGATTATAATTCTCTCGGAGAGCCAGGAGGATTAAAAGAAGAATATTATAAAAATTAATATGAAACAATTATTATTTGAAACAAAATACTGGGAAGTATATTTGGTTCCTGATCAAAAATATTTAGGTCGCTCTTTGGTTATTTTAAAAAGAGATTGTGAACATCTGTCAGAAATTTCTAAAGAAGAGTCAGAAGATTTTTTTGAAATAGTTAAGAAAACAGAAGGACTGTTTAAAGAAAAATTTAATGCAACGATGTTTAATTGGACTTGTTTGATGAATAATGCTTATAAAAAAGCAAATTCAGAAAAACCACAAGTACATTGGCATTGTAGGCCAAGGTATGAAGAGAGGGTTGAATTTGAAGGTAAGACTTTTTTAGATCCAAATTTTGCTCATCATTATTTAAGAGGAAAAGAGAATGAAAAAAATGTCTCTGACGAATTTTTACAAAAAATGATAGATTTTTTAAATGAATGATAATTACTTTATGGTCCGAGAAGAGATTTTTTAGTTAAAGAATTAAAATAGGATAAAGGCGTAAATATTCAAAATAACCAGTCTTTTTAGGTGTGTCGCATTTGTCGCATTTGCAAAGTACTAAATACTCAAAAAATTGGCATTTGTTGGCATTTGGGACAGTGACCGAGACAGGTGTTTTGTGTCCCATCTGTTCCATTTATAAAATGACCCTATAGACCGAGACACGTCAGATAAGTAGTAGAAGGGAACCCAAAAGGCTTTGTGGTGTCTTGTGTATGAAGTTCACGACCTAAGTAGCTCACCAATGATCTGTACCCCAAAAAGTGGACACAGGTAGTCTCAAAAATACTAAATAGCACTTTACAAAAATAGAAAAAATTTTTGTTCCTAAAAAAACGAGATATTTTTACCTAAGAACAAATATAGTAAAAGCGATGAAGAAAATAATTGCGGCAACGAGATACAAAATAGATCTCTTTCTTTTTAAGGAATAACTATCAGGCATCAATTGATATAACCAAGTTTCTATTTTTCCGGTTTTTATATTTTTTTCTCCAGTTTTGCTTGTGTGGAGCTCCTCTTCGGCTTCAAAGGTTACATCGTTGCCGCCTAATCTTTCGTCCATTTTTATTTTTTCATTTTGATCCATGCTCATATTATACAACAATTATAAAAGCTTACTAATTTTGTTTCAACCAGATGTAGATATCTTCTAATGCTTTTACGGCATCTCCGGCCGCGATGTTATTTTGATGGTATTTAACGTTTGTAACATCCCCGGCTGCCCATACACCATTTTGGCTAGTTCTCTGCGTCCATGGGTCAATTTTGATTGTTTTATCATCATCTAAGTCAACTATATCAGCAATAAAAGAGTTTGCAGGAACGGCACCGATTTCAACAAAAATTCCTTCAACACTCATTTCTTTTTCTTCGTCTGATTCTTTGTCCTTATATTTGAAACCTGAAACAAATTTATCGCCTAAAATTTCAGTAATATCTACATTTAATAAGAAATTAATTTTAGGATCTTTTTCCAATGCTTGAACAGTCACAGGATCACCACGAAATTCATCACGACGATGAACGATAGTTACAGACTTTGCATAAGCAGCCAACTGAGCGGCACTCTCCAATGCAGAATTTCCACCACCGATAACAGCTACATCTTTATCAGAGAAAAGAGGCCCATCACATGTAGCACAATAGGTAAGTCCTTTGTGTTCAAGCTCGTCCGCTCCTTTGACCGGAAGGCGACGACGATTTGAACCGGTTGCTACTAGTATTGATTTTGTTTCAAATTTATCACCTTTTTTTGTCTTTATTTTGAAACCGTTGTCTGTTTTCTCGACTTTCTCGACTAGCTGACCTTTTTTGAGATCGACATATTC
>JAACPR010000017.1 GCA_009995365.1 Candidatus Parcubacteria bacterium
CATGAATTCCTGACTCTTGTAGTCCTCTAGTGACATCTGACTCGGACGCGTCAGAGCCAGAAACTGTAGCCCCCTGCTCTCTCAACATCCTAGCGATAGCACTCATCCCAATTCCTCCAATTCCTATAAAATAGATATTTTTATATTCGATCATTGAGAGAAATTATAACATTTTATTTTGCTTCTAAAATAGTGATCCTGGCTTTGTGATTATTATATTTTTCAATAAAACTCTTATCTAAAATAATTTTTGATTAATTATTCAGTTTTTGTTTGATTTCTTGGCATCAAAACATATAATGTTATTAATCTGAATGAAAGTATCTATAATGATAAATTACATTAAAAACAAAAAGAGAAACAGTTCAAATATATTTTGGGTATTTTTTAGAAAGTTTTGGGTATTAATTAGAAAATTATGGACTTTTTTAAAAAAAATTCACTATTTTTTAATGATTAAAAAATCAATAATAATTGGGCCTATTTTTAACAAGCTAAATTTTAGTAAATATAAAGATATTAATAAGTATTATAAAATTTCTTTTTGTATCACTTCAATGAATAGACTAGACCATATTAAAAAGACACTTATAAAAAATATTGAAGATAATATTAATTACCCCGAAATTGAATTTGTTTTATTAGATTACAGTTCTCGTGATGGGTTAGAAGATTGGGTTAATAATAATTGTAAAAAATATATAGATTCGGGATTATTAAAGTTTAGACGCATAGAAGGTGAGAAATATTTTCATATGGCTAGAGCAAAAAATTTATCACACAGATATGCCACAGGTGATATATTATGTAACTTGGATGCAGATAATTACACGAGAAAATATTTTGCTTATTACATAAATTGGATTTTTAACAAAGATATTAATATTATTGCAGCGAATTCTAAAATTATTGATTGTAATGGTAGAATTATTCTCTCAAAAGAAAATTTTGAAAAACTAGGCGGATATGACGAAGATTTTTATGGTTGGGGTCACGAAGATGTAGAATTCAAATATAGAGCTATCTCTATTGGATTAAAAAAAGAAACCATTCCATTATATTTTTGCGGTTTTATAAATCATAGTAATGATTCAAGAGATAATAATTATAACCTTAAAAAAGATAAGTCTAGTAAAAAAAATGAAGAAATTATTATTAAAAAACATGGCTCATTTGAACTTGTTTCTTCAGCGACTGATTGGTGATGATATATTGATGGGTTATTGAGATTTTTTATATTTTAATATTTTAAAATCCTTTTTATACAATTTGTAAATTTTTTCTTTATCCGTTTTTTTCAATTTAGCTTTTTGATCGCTTTTATTTTCATGTGTATATTTAATTTCTTCCATAAAAACTTTTGATAAAAACCTAAAGACGTTTTCCATATCTTCTGTTTTTCCAACGAAATCGTAAATCTTTAAATCTTTACCTATTAAATCTGTCTGTCTTTTAACATGATTATCTGTTTTGTATTTTTTAAATAAGTTTTTTAAAACTTCATTAATTTTTTTTGAATGTAATGTATCTTTATATTCTGGACTTGTTGTTTTATCGTTATAAAATGACAAGAAACGAGAATAAGGATTTCGCACTACGGTAAACTTTACCCAGTCATGATATTTTGTAGCAAATTCTTTTTTTAATTTACTAGTTGGAATCTCTGGATAACCATAAAATTTATGTATATCCTCATTCGAATCATTAACGTACCCTTTAAATTTTTTTAATGCCCATTTTATTGAAGTACAACCCGCTTTTGGGACTTCAACATAAATAACCTTTTGTTTTGGAAAAGTGTGAATAACTGCTTTTGGTTTAGGGTATTTAGATTTAAAAGTGGCCCAGATGAAAAATAAAAACTTCCAATACAGTCTATTTGAATATTTTTTAGATTTAATTTTATTTTTTAATTTTTTAAGATCTGGCATTATTAGTGCTTTCCTCCCCAGATTTTACTTATCTTTCTTCGCGCGCTTCTTCTTCATTTGATGTTCGATCAATAACATCATCTTCGAGCGCCTCCTCATTTTCGATATCCACCTCAGGCTCTGATTCATCAAACTCTGGAATTTTTTGTTCGATTTCTTCTATATCACTGTCACTTTCAATATCTTTTACATCACATCTTTCAAAAAAGTTTCCGCAAAAAATCATTATAAAAATTAAAATACCGGAAACCGAAATTACAATATCCTGAAAATTGTTAGGAATTCCCAAAAAAGGAACTAAAAATACTAAAAATGATAGCCCAAGTGCGATTTTTTCTTTATTTTTCATAGTCGATTTATTATAACAAAAAATAATCGTTTTTAAAGCTATTAAAACGGCCATATAACATAAACTAAATAGCCTAAAAATAACTGAGATTTACTCGACAATAACCACAAACTCACCTTTTTGGTGCTTTTCATCATTTAAATAGTTTATGATTTCCACAGAAGTTCCTTTGATTATTTTTTCGTGTATTTTTGTAAGCTCCTTGGCGAGTGTTATTTTTGGTTCTGTTTTTGTCGCTGGGTAAAATTCTTCGACTCCTTTAATTGTCTTTAGTATCCGATGCCCTGATTCGAAAAATACTACAGCTCCGAATTTGTCGGTCAATTCCGGCAAAGATTTCAGAAAAGTCTGCTTGCCTTTTTTCTTTGGAGCAAATCCTGCAAAATAAAATTCGCTACCATGCAAACCTGCAACCGAAACCGCACTCGACAAAGCGCTCGCCCCTGGTAACGGGATAATATTCAAATCAGAAATTTCTCCAGCGTTTTCCTTTTCTCTCAAAAAATTTATCAACCGCGAACCTGGATCAGAAATCCCTGGAGTTCCCGCATCACTTACAAGTGCAAAGTCCTTACCATCTTTTAATTGCTCTAAAATCTTTTCATATACATCATCGTTACTGTGCTCGTGGAAACTATAGGTTTTGGTCTTGATTTCGTAGTGTTTCAAGAGCTTTCCGGTAACACGAGTGTCTTCTGATAAAATAAAATCGACCTCACCCAAAACACGAATGGCGCGCAAAGTCATATCTTCTAAATTTCCTATTGGAGTTGCTACGATGTATAAATTCGACATAGTTATAAACTACTATTTTGTTTATTAAAGTCAAAGGAAAAACTTTTATCAAAAAACTCGTTTCAACGCTTCTTGATAAATTTCTTGTCTATGACCAATTGCCAAAATATAAACTTTTTTGCGAACAATTTTAAAAATGACTCTATATTTCAAGATTCGCAAACCGCGATAATCTTTCAAACTGCCTCGCAGATTTTTTCCATACAACTGTGGCCTACTAAAAAGTTTTGCAACGATTATTTTTTCAATTAATTCTAAATCCGTTTTGGCGATTTTTTTTAGATCCTTTTCAACTTTTGGGTGATAATCTGCAGTAAACATTAATAATTGTTATAAAAAATTATTTAATACCAAATTTTTTCCAAATCTCTTCATGTGAAATATATTCAGCATCCGGAGTATCGCGACTCTCGGCGATTTCTATCCATATTTTATCTTCTTCGATTTCAATTGCTTCACGCAAAAGCTCCGCGGCTTTGGTTGCCTCTGGAACGTTATCTCTCTTTGCCAGAATTGATATAAATTTTTCTGTTTCAGCATCTAGCGTTATATTTAGTCTTTTTTTGGTTGTTGCCATATGAAAAAAGTGTATCACTTTTGATACACTTTTGTCAATCAACTATTTTAGAAAAAGTTTAACTTAAGTTTAAACAGTCTCTACAACCATCATATTTGTCTCTGTCTTCTTCCCAAAAGGACGTGCACCGACAATCACAATCTTATCCCCTTTCTTGGCTAGCTTATCTTTTTTAATGGCTTCCTTGATATCTTTTACAGCATTAGCGAAATCAGTATAAGTTTTCATTTGATAAACTCTACAACCAAAATTTAAAATTGATTTTTGATATGTGTTTTGGTCAGGTGTAAATGTCAATATTGGTAATTTAGAACGATGTCTTGAAAGAATTCTAGCGCTATACCCAGAATTAGTTAATGAAACCAATAGCTTTGCATCGACTCTGTGTGCAGTCTTTATTGCGCTTGCTGCAATAGATTCACCAATATTTTTATGATCAACTCTATCAACAGAACTTAGTAGTTGTTCATGTAGATAGTCATTTTCTGTTCTATTGGCAACACGAGACATCACTTCTATTGATTCTATTGGATATCCTCCAAGAGTAGTTTCCTCAGAAAGCATAATCGCGTCTGTTCCATCTAGAATCGCATTGGCGATATCTGAAACTTCAGCACGAGTTGGAACTGGAGAATGGATCATAGACTCCAACATTTGAGTAGCGGTAATAACAGGTTTTGCAGCTTGATTACACTTCTTGATAATCATTTTTTGAATAATAGGCACATCTTCTGCAGGAACTTCGATAGCCAAGTCACCACGGGCAACCATAATTCCATCTGAAATTTCGATAATTTCATCAATATTTTCTACTGCGTGAGGTGTTTCGACTTTAGCGATAATTCCTGCTTTTGAACCGGCTTTATCTAAAATACCTCTCAATTTTACAATATCAGCTGGACGGCGAACAAACGATAGAGCGAAGAAATCAACATTATTTTTAATACCGAATTCTAGATCTTTTAAGTCTTTTGGAGTTAGAGATGAAATTGAGACATCTGTATTAGGAAGATTAATTCCGCGACGCCCCTTCAATTCACCACCAACATCAACTTTACAAATAATATCTTGTCCTTTGACCTGTTTTACAGTCATTCTCTTTTTTCCGTCATCAACCATCACTGTGTGACCGACTTTGATTTCTTGTGGAAGTCTTTTATAAGAAACTGAACAAATTGTTTCGTCCCCTTTAACTGCGCGAGTTGTTAGGGTAAAAGTTTGTCCTTTTTTCAAAGTAATTCTCCCTGATTCTGTATCAAATTCTCCTGTTCTAATTTTTGGACCACCAAGGTCTTGTAGTAGAGCAAGTGGAATTCCAGTCTCTTTTGAAACTTGTCTTGCGTTATCTACTTTTTCTTGATGCTCGGCAAAATCACCATGCGAAAAGTTCATCCTAATAACATTCAGACCAGCCTTTGCCATCTTTGTTAACATTTTTACGTCAGTTGAAACTGGTCCAACTGTTGCAACGATTTTTGTTTTTTTATTTAAATTCATATCTGTTTAATAACCTGTTTTAATTTATAACAGACACTAGTTTACCAAATTAAAAAGCTTTCACAACTTTTATTTTAGCGCCGGCTTTGTTAAGCCTCTCGGCGACATCTTCATACCCGCGGCGAATTGAATAGACATTACGCAAGACAGATTTCCCAGGAGCGGCAAGCATCGCAACCAGAATAATCGTTGCAGGACGAAGGGCTGGCGGGCAGACAATCTGAGCTGCTTTTAAATTAGATGGACCCGTGACAAAGACGCGGTGCGGGTCAGCTAGGTCAACCTGGGCTCCGAGGCGATTTAGTTCAGTGAAATAGATTGCCCTATTTTCCCACATCCAATCATGAATCAGTGTAGTCCCTTCTGCCAAAGTGGCGATAGTGGCAAAGAACGGAAGATTATCAGTATTAATTCCAGGATAAGGTTGCGCGTGGATTTTATCTTGTGGAGCTTTTAATTTTGAAGGCTTTAATTTTAGATCTACCAAATCAGTCCTCTCGTTCTTGGATTTATACTTTTCAGTTTTTGTATATTTAAGTCCCATTTTTTCAAGCTTTAACAATTCAAGAGAAAGAAAATCGATCGGACACCTTTTAATTTCAAATTCTGAACCAGTAACAATTCCAGATGCTAGCCAGAACATCGCCTCGGTTGGATCTTCGCTGACATGATGTTCTATCTTTTGATTAATTTCGGATTTCCCATGCACCGTCATTATGGTTGTTCCAATTCCATCTACCTTTACCCCCATTTTCTCGAGCATAAAACAGACATCTTGAACTTGATAATTGGCAGAGGCAAAGCGAATCACGGTCTCGCCTGGGATTTTCGCAGCGGTCAGGAGCGCATTAATTGTAGCGGTATCGCTCATTTCATACATAACGATATCTGCCGGCTTAAGCTTTTTCTTTGAAATTAAATAATCATCCGCATTTGTAACAACCTTTGCACCGAATTCTTCGACGGCGTATTTATGAGCAGCAATAGTCCTCTGCCCCATTTTACACCCGCCTGCATGAGGTAATTTAAATTCATCTTCTATATGCAGAAGAGGCCCAATCAACATAAGTCCAGACCGAATCTTACGAGCCGATTCATTCAAAAGATTTTTAATTTTAATTTTTTCAGGCTTTTTAATTTCTAGAGAGTTACCGTCAATCCATCTAATATTTACGCCGATCGCCTCAAACAATTCAATAAGCCGGTTTATCTCTTCGATTTTTGGAATATCTCTAATTATTGTAGTCCCATCATTGAGCAAACTAGTCGCCATCAGAGCCAGCGATCCATTTTTTGAAGTATTAACATCAACAGACCCTTTTAATTTTCTACCTCCCTCAATTTCGAAATCCATCGAATCATCAATTGAAATAATTTTTCGATTTAATACATTGCTAATTTTGGTAATCTCTTGGGTTGTAAAGTTTTGTCCACCATGCTCCATTCTAGCAACAGCACTTTGGGAAGTTTTAAGCATTTTAGCAAAGTCCTTTTGAGTCAAACCTTTGCTTTCTCTTAAGCTTTTAATTAATAAACCTATTTTTTTTTGATTTTCCTCTTTTGTTGTCATATTTATCAGTATATCATTTATGATATAATTTTGAATATGAAAATTTTGGAAAATGTTGATTTGTCAGAGTATTCTTATATGAAAATTGGTGGAACTGGCAAATACTTGATTGAAATCGAAAAAGATCGAGAAATTAAAGATGTTCATGATTTTGCCATGGAGAAAAACTTACCTATTTTTTCTATAGGTTCTGGTTCTAATACTATTTTCTCGGACAAAGATCACAATATGGTTTTTGTTAAGTTCAAGACAAGCGACATCATCAAAACCTATGAGGATGAGAATTTTATTAATTTAAAAGTGTCAGCTGGAGTAGATTGGGATGATTTTGTGGATTGGGCTGTATCAAATGGATATTCAGGCGTTGAATGTCTATCTTTTATTCCTGGAACTATTGGCGCTTCCCCAATTCAAAATATCGGCGCATACGGACAAGAAGTCAAAGACTCTATTTTATATGTCGAAGTCTACGAATTTGAAACTGGTAATTTTTATGAAATACCTAATCTGGAATGCGACTTTTCATACAGAGACAGTATCTTTAAAAAAAATATTGGAAAATTTGCCGTTGCTAACGTTGGTTTTAGACTTTCCAAAAAAGACCCTGCTATGCCGACATACAAAGATTTATCTCTTTACTTTCTGACTCAACAAACAAAAAATCCTAGCTTGAAAAAAATTAGACAAGCGGTAATTGAAATCAGAAAACAGAAACTGCCCGATTGGCAAAAAGAGCCAAACTGTGGATCTTTCTTTAAAAACCCTATCGTTTCAAACGATTTAGCTCAAAAATTAATTAAAGAATACCCCGACCTGCCCCAATATAATGCTGGAGATGGTAAGACCAAGATATCAGGTGGTTGGCTAATCGAAAAGTGCGGATTAAAAGGAAAAGATTTCGACGGAATTAGTGTTCATAATAAAAGCGCTCTTGTTCTGGTAAACAAAAAAGACGGTAATTTTAAAAAACTAGAAAAGGCAATAGACGAGATTACAAAAAAAGTCCGAGATAAATTCGATATCGAACTAGAGACTGAACCGAATTTAATAAAATAAAAAACCACTAATAAAATAGTAGTCTTTTAATTTTGAGTTTTAGAAAAGATTACAGAATTTCAATTCCATCTTCTTTCATTTGCTCTTTGGCGGTTCCTAAATCAGGAGAAATGCCGGCACCAGAATTATTTGACTGGTCGTCATGACCGTGGTCTGTTGTGTCGTCAGATTTATTATTTGTAATTTGATCATTTGAAAATTGCCCCGCGTCTTCACTTTGCGCTTGTTCAGTTGCTTGATCAAGTTGTTGTTCTAATTCGTCTTTATTTGTTTTTTCATCCATAATTGTTGATTATAACATTTTAAATATTTTTATCTATTTTTTCATCGCTTTCATTGTTTTTTTCATCATTTTCATCTTCTTCTTTTCTAAGACTTTTTACAGCATTAAAATAAAGAAAAACAAAAATCAGAATAGTAAATATAATTCCTCCCCAAACGATAAATGGATACTTTTCAGTTACCCTACTCTCTTCGTCATCGCAAGCATCACCTCTACCATCTCCATCTATATCTGCCTGATTTCTATTTGGATCATTTGGACAATTATCTTCTGAGTTTATTATTCCATCCCTGTCATAATCATCACAGACATCTCCTCTACCGTTACCATCAATGTCTTCTTGGTCTGGATTTGCAACATTAACACAATTATCTATTTTATCTATAACACCATCCCCATCTGTATCTGGTTCAACAAAAAGAGTATTTTCAGACAGACCATTGTATTGGATTTCCAAAACACCTTCATCATCAGACAGATTAGGTCTTTCTTGTAAATCGATATCTACATAATATTCCCTATCAAAAAAGACACTGTAAAGAGAATCCGGTTTAGCAAGAAAACGAAGTCCTGGTGTTTGACTATTAATTAGGTCGAGGTCATCAAAAAATGCTTCTGTAATTCTAAGCGGCTGACTATATTCAATATCCACAATAAACTTAGTCGATGTAACTTTTGGAAAATCTATTTTAGACCTTGTTGGTTTAACATTTGATGCAATTATATTTTTAACTCCATCAACATCTTCATAAGAAATAGTCACCGAATTTGGTAACGAAACATATTTGTCTAATTGAAAAGTAAAACCATCAGTTGTAATCGGCTGGCTATAATCAAACTCTAGACTAACAACATTATTACCTTCTTCAGATAACATAAAAGTCTGAGCGGTATCATATTCCCCATCATTAATTGAGTTAAGAAATTGATTTGCATTTTCCACAGAAAAACTTTTCTGATTTTCAACATAGTTATTAACCAGTAGCGAAGGTATAAAAACCTCACCATCATGATCGTAGACCAAGAAAGATTGATTTTTAGTGTCTATATTATGTAGCTTAACTTCAATTACAGTTGGAACATTAATATTAATATCGCTAACATCAACATCAAATTTACTCTTGTAATTCTCTACAACATTATTTTGCTCTGAATTATTTTCAACAATCGCCGATGACTGAACATCAGTAGCAGCAAAAGCTAACACCGGCAAAGTGACATAAAATAAAATAAGTAATAATTTTTTCATATTCCTATACATTAACATCATTATCTGGTAATTCTCTCTTTTCACTTTTAATGAACGATGTGGCAATGAACATAATTCCGATAATTGAGAATGTCGCCACTTTCATAATTGCATCCATATTCCATATATCGACTAATAACAATCTAGCAATAACAAGGACTAGCAGAAATGCCCCATAACTCTTGAAAACAATCCTGCTTTCAATTTTCCCAAATATATAACAAGCCAATCCAATAATTGTATAAATTGTCAAAGAAATCAAAATTGCGATTTGTGCCCCATCATAAAATGATGTTAGTGCTGTCCAAATCAAACCATACAAGAAAAGTGTTCCGGCAATTATCATTATTGTATGAGGCCTTAGTTCAACTCCAGAGACATAATCCTTATCTTCTTCTTCACTTACAACTGTGTAAAAGTATCCAACACCAAGCAAGACCAAAGCCATACTCAGAATAATTGCAAAGTCTTCATTAAAGACTGAAGTAGCCCAACTTGATGAGAAGAAGCTGCCAAGACTTATGAAAGCAGGAATTATCATTAGTAGTGATAATCTATAGCCGACCTGTAATTTAGATGTGACCGCATACCCAATTATTGAAATAACGGCACTTTCGAAAATATAAGCAAAAGTTAATACTGCACCATCTAGCTGTAGTGCGGTGATAATTGCTAGAAAGACGATTGAAACTGCGGAGTATATGTAGAAGTAAGATATATTCTTGTTTTTGATAAAGACATAGTAACTACCAAATGCAAACATAATCATCCAAGCAGATAACAGTAAAGTTTTTATATCTACACTGCTTGCTAGAGAATTAATATACGGATCAAAGAATACCCAAGAGCAAACTAGGATTCCATTAAGCACTGCCAATGAGCCGTCGCTCGCTTTTGGATCTTCTTTGAATTTTGAAATGTTTAATACATTTGTGACCAAAAACATTATTGAAAGTGCCATTGCAATAAAGAATACGACGAAGCTATCTGCGCTGAAGCTAGTAAGCGAAGCGTCGACGAAATAGATCATCGAATAAAACAATACGACCAAAGAAGCGACTGAACCGAGAAATCTCCATTCTTTGTAATACATTATCCACAAGTGAGCCGCTGTGATGACTGCTAGATATGAGAATAAGAAGATGTAATCAGCTGAACTACTGTTTGCAAATAATGGTGCAGAAGCAGACACTAACAACCCAACAACAGATAGAGATTTTAGATTATATTGCAGAGCGACGACATTAACATAAGCTGCCACAACCAGAACTGCTGTTAAGCTTATAAATTCGTTGAAAAATTCGTAAACATAGCTTGCGTAATAGACTGTAAATAATAGGATAGCGATTCCCAAGATAATCAAAGAAGACCCTTGGCTGATGCTTTTCTTCATTCTGCTGTTCGCAAAAATAGTAACAATAACTCCAATAACAAATCCTGTGGCAATTTTTCCATAAGGACCAATCCAACCAACAACAAAGGCGTAACTAACAAAAGAAACAAAACCAACCAAAACAAATAGAACACCCAATTTCATAACCCAATTTTCTTTGAACCAGTTGAAAAATACTTCTAGAAAATCAGTTCCATCCTCTTGCAACTGTGTGTCTGTGCTAGCGGGTGTTTGAATTTGATTATCATCAATCGACTCTGAGGAAGAAACTTGTTCTGTATTTGGTTCTTCTTGTGTTTTTTGCTCCGTCTGCATCGAAGCATCGACATAGCCAGATTCTTTTAGGTCCACCTTTCCTTCTATAATACTTTTAAGTATAGAAACTTCTCTATTAGCTTTATTTGCTTTTCTAAGTGCCGATACGGAAATTCCAATCGGTAAAACAAATATAGCGACAACGGCGATAATAAATAATCCAAACATGTTATTTTTTTAAATTTATAATTATAACTAATTATAGCAGTAAAAAAGTGTTTTGTAATAAAATAACCGACTCATTTCTGAGTCGGCTCTTTATTTTATGTGCGCATGCCAGGACTCGAACCTGGGACCTCGTCATTATCAGTGACGCGCTCTAACCACCTGAGCTACACGCGCAAACGAGAATCTGTGGAAGCTTGCTTACACAAGATTCGAGTGCAGTGCGTGTATGGTTCGCGAAGCTAACCATACAGCGCAAGCACATTCAACTTGCGATATCCATTAATGGATACGTATTAACTTACCAAATTTTTTTAGAAAAATAAAGCTTTTCCTGTTAAAATAAATCGAAATGAAACACCCTCTAATAGAAATTTTTTATACGAAGAAACCAGACGGAAATATGAATTTTCAAGAATTCAGGCAAAACTTCCTTGAAAAACATAAAATTAGTAGAAAACCTATAGTAGTTGAGCAGATTCACGGTAAAAAAGTGATTCTAGTTGATAAAAATTACAACCAAAAACAGAAAGCTGACGGCATGATTACTAATGATAAAAATGTTGTCTTGATCTCTAGGATGTCTGATTGTATTCCTGTCTTGTTTTTAGACCCTCTCAAGAAAGCTATCGCTGTTATTCACGCTGGGCGCGAAGGAACTTTTCAAAATATTAGCGGCGAGGCGGTGCAAAAATTTATTTCAGAATTTAATTCTGACCCAAAAAATATTTTAGTTGAAATTGGTCCAGGGATTTGTGGAGATTGCTATGAGGTGTCTAGGGAGATGGTCGATTTTGTTCGAGACAATTTTGGTGAAAAATTTCTGACCGGCGGGGCAAACAATAGAAATATTAATTTAAAAGCTATCAACGAAAAGCATTTAGTTGATTCGGGTATTTTGCCAGAAAATATTAGCAATGTTGGGATATGCACTAGATGCGGTGATAAAAATTACTTTTCATACCGAAAAAATCCAGAAGAAGGAAATTTTGCCACAATGATTTATTTGAAATAAAAAAAGACCGTTGGTTTTATCCAACGGTCTGAGAGTTTTTGGCGACTTTTAGGTCACATGTCGACCCATGCCTTTTTACCAGCCAGTCGAACAATTTCTGATACAGATTCAGAATTTCTGTATTTAATAACCGTAAAGTCATCAAATTCCATCGATTCTGTCTCTGAAAGAAATTTCTTGTGGCCTGTATGGCCAATCGCCTTTAAATAGGCGACGACCACTTGCTTATTTGGTGCTTCCACCAAATAAACTTTTGTTCTATCCCACATGCCGACGTTCGCCAAGGCAAACATGCCGACAAACACAACAAGAATGATGATTCCTGAAAGGAATTTTTTCATAATTTACCGCCCTCCAAAGCGGTTTTGATTAAATTAAAGGTTCGGAATTGCCCTTAAAAGCATCCAGCCAAAGGCTGCAAAACTTATAAAGACAACGAGAGGCTGGTCGTTAAACCAATCAATTGCACCAGTGAAGGCGCGACTCGACCGAATGACCATCCTATCTATTAAAGGGTAGTGCTTAGGTACCCTTGCGCGAGTTTTTTGGGTCCCTCCGGACTTTGAAAAAATTTTAAATTTCATCTGCAAACTATTATAGCACTATTATCGCCAAAGTCAACCTAGCAACTACTGAGTATTTAGTGGTTTTAGCTCGCCTCTTAAAGTAAAAACAAAAAAACGCCGTTAGGCGCTTTTTTTTGATATTAAAAACTTATCAAAATAAAT
The DNA here is from genome assembly GCA_009995365.1 of Candidatus Parcubacteria bacterium. Taxonomy (GTDB): domain Bacteria; phylum Patescibacteriota; class Minisyncoccia; order Phycocordibacterales; family JAACPR01; genus JAACPR01. Next base: position 12,924 of record JAACPR010000017.1, read on the forward strand.
ACTATATTGTGCAAGATAAAACAAATAACCACTATTTTGTTCTGTCCTATAATACTAGTCTTTCCTAGTTGTCATTTTGTCTTTCCAAAAAGTCATGTACTGTTTAAAGTCAAGTACTATCACTTTTCCGTGCTCAATTGAGGCACAGAAATCGACACAATAAGTTGAATGCATCACAGCACCAACGTTGCTTCACTTGAAATATTCCACGAACAGCTTCCGCTACCCGTGCCTTGTTACGACTTCATCCCTGTTATTGAACTTACTGTAATACCAGATTAACTGATACTTCGAGTACTTCCAACTCCCTTGATGTGACGGGCGGTGAGTACAAGGCTTGAGAACGTATTCACCGTGGTATAGCTGACCCACGATTACTAGCGATTCCAACTTCATGAGGTCGAGTTGCAGACCTCAATCCGAACTGAGGATAGGTTCTAAAGGTTTGCTCCACCTTGCGGTATTGCGCCTCGTTGTCCTACCCATTGTATCACGTGTGCAGCCCAAGGCGTCAAGGGACATGCTGACCTGGCGTCATCCTCACCTTCCTCCCTCGCTTCTGGTCACAATCTAAAAGATTATGCTCAAAAGCGAGGGCAGTCTCGTGTGACACTTGTAACACACGATGAGGGTTGCGCTCGTTACCCCACTTAAGGGAACAGCTCAAGCCACGAGCTGACGACGGCCATGCATCACCTGCTTATCTGTCCGAAGAGGGCTCCCGTTTCTGGGAGTTTTCAGATAAGTTTCTAGCCTTGGTAAGGTTCTTCGTTTATCGACGAATTAAGCCACATGATCCACCGCTTGTGCAAGCCCCCGTCTATTCCTTTGAGTTTTAGCCTTGCGGCCGTACTACCCAGGCGGTTCTCTTAACGCGTTAGCTTCGCCTCTTTGGGGGTCGATTCCCAAAAAAGCCAGAGAACATCGTTTACGGCGTAGACTACGGGGGTATCTAATCCCCTTCGCTACCTACGCTTTCGTGTCTCAGCGTCAGAAATGTGCCAGTTTGCTGCCTTCGCTTTTGGTGTTCCCCATGATATCAACGGATTTCACCCCTACACCATGAGTTCCGCAAACCTCTCACACTCTCTAGACTTGCCGTTTCTTTTGCTTTTTCCCAGTTGAGCCGGGAGCTTTAACAAAAGACTAACAAATCCGCCTACACACCCTTTACGCCCAATAATTCCGGATAACGCTTGAGGCACTCGTATTACCGCTGCTGCTGGCACGAGTTTAGCAACCTCTTATTCATCAGGTAACGTCAATAAACTTCCTCCCTGATAAAAGATCTTTACATCCCTAAAGACTTCATCGATCACGCGGCGTCGCTCCGTCAGACTTTCGTCCATTGCGGAAGATTCTCGACTGCGGCCACCCGTAGGTGTATGGTCCGTGTC
>JAACPR010000018.1 GCA_009995365.1 Candidatus Parcubacteria bacterium
GTGGTGATGTTTTAAATAAAGATCTATGGCAAAAATTAATGAAACTAACCAAAGACAAAGAAATTGAATGGAGGAAGGTCAAAGGTCACGCCGGACATCCTGCCAATGAACGAGTCGATGCAATTGCTACCTCGATGGCAGACAATGAGGACTTTAACTTTTTCAGAGGAAGCATTAAAGACTACCCCGTTGATTTATCACAACCTTCACAAGAACAAATCTCTCCTACCCAAGAAATGCGTAAAGGCTCAAAAGCTTATTCATATATTAGTTTAGTCGACGGTGAAGTCAGAACTCATCAAACTTGGGCAGACTGCAAAGAGAGGGTCGACGGAAAATCAGGAGCGAGATTTCGAAAAGCAATTTCTAAAGAAGACCAAGATGAAATCATAAAAAGTTGGGGACTTTAATTTAAATATTTTCCGCCACTTTTCATTTCGTTTTATCGCCTAGTGACAACTAGTAACAAATTTCTTTATAAAAAATTTAGAACTTTTTTATATATTAAGTGAGTGAAAAAATATTTCATTCACTTTTTTGTTTTTGGGATTGTAGCGGCAATTTTGTATGAAAACCATATTGAAATAAGCTGGTGGCAAATTTACTTTTTCTTATTAATTAGTATCTGCTTGTGGACCTATTTGATTTTATTCAAGAAGAAAATTTTAATTTTAGTTCTCGTTTTTTTGTTGGTATTTTGTCTGACTTTGTGGAGAATAGAATCCTTAAGATACCAACCGAAATTACCTAATTTCCAAGACCAAAAAATTGAACTGTCTGGCTTCGTATTTGGTGAACCTGATATTCGATCTTTTAATACTAGACTTAAAATTCAAGTAGACAAAATTTTCTTCAAAGACCAGCACGGGCAGCAAAAAACTATTCTGAACACAAATGAAAAACTTTTAATTACAATTAGTCATTTTCCTCAATACAAAACTAGTGATCAATTAAAAATATTTGGCAAAATACAACTTCCTAAAAATTTTGAAAATGAAAACGGAATTGAATTTGATTATGTAAATTATTTAGCAAAAGATGATGTTTATTCTATTATTTATTATCCAAAGGTTGAATTAATAAACAGAGAGAATTTTAATTTTAATCGCTTAATTTTCTCTATTAAGAATTCTTTTCTCGAACAAGTTCAAAAAGTTATCCCATCGCCCCAAGCCGAACTACTAGGTGGAATATTATTAGGCACAAAGAGATCTCTCGGAGAAGAGCTAGAGGAAAAATTTAGAATTGTTGGGCTAATTCATATCGTTGTATTGTCTGGATACAATGTGACAATTATTGCAGAAGCAATCTTTAGAGCCCTTGGTGGACTACCTAGATATATTTCTGCAACCCTAGGTATTCTCTCAGTTATAATATTTTCAATCATGGTTGGGTCAGGTGCTACAGTTGTCAGATCAACTATTATGACAATTCTCGCCTTGATTGGTCGACTATCGAATCAAAACTACAACGTGAATCGTGCACTGTTTTTGGCTGGATCAATTATGCTTTTCCATAATCCTGAAATTTTACTCCACGATCCATCTTTTCAGTTATCTTTTTTAGCGACTATTGGCCTTATAAATATTTCTGGTTTTGTTAAGAAAATTATTAAAATAATCCCAGAGAAATTTGAACTCCGTGAAATTACCAGCGCCACCCTCTCAACTCAAATTGCAGTGCTCCCTCTTCTAACAAAAATGACTGGAGAAATTTCACTAGTTGCGCCAATTGTGAATGTAATAACTTTGCAAGTTATCCCCATCACCATGCTTTTGGGATTTATCGCAGGTGTAAGTGTCTACATCAATGAAACATTCGGGCTGATAGTGTCATATATCCCTTATTTATTTTTAAGTTATATTTTGATGATTGTAGATATTTTCGCCAAAGTAGAATTCGCCACAATTAAGCTAACTTTTTAAAAAAAATTTCTAATAAAAGCAGCTAAATACCCTAAAACACAGAAAAAGATAAACAACCAAAAACTAATTTTAAATATTTTTTTACTGTTTTTAATATTAGTTTTTTCAATTAAAGCAAAAAAATAAAAACCTAATCCAGCAAAAATAATATCCGTTAAAATATTAGTTAAGTATTCTTGAATTGGCGTTAAAAGCTCTAATAATTCCCAAAGAATTGCAAAAAAGATTGTAATGAAAAAAGCCGAAACTTTTTTCATTCCAGCTTTTTGCAAGAGATAGAAAGCAATTAATCCGAACAGAAAATGTGGCACTGACCACAAATCGATATACATTCTTTCCCAAAGGGTTATATCCCAAAAATTCATTGTTTTTATAAATTATTTTCTCGCTTCAGTAAAACTCTCTTCAATTTTTTGCCAATTCAAATTAGTAAAAAAGTCATCTATATATTGACCTTTACCGCTTGGTTGATAATCAGCAACAAATGAATGCTCCCACATATCCAGACACAGAATTGGTTGAAGTCCATTTAAATGACCTAGGTGTTGTTCATCAACCCAGCCATTAAGTAGTTGATTTGTCTCTTTATCGTAATACAGGTTAACCCAACCAACACCACGAGTTTTTGCAATGGATTTAAAAAGTGAAAACCATTTATCAAAACTTCCCCATTCTTTTTCAATCGCTGTTTTTAGTTCGCTATCATCTGACAAATCTGTTGGACCACCTTCTAATGCACCAAAATAATATTCATGATTTCTCATTCCATTGAATTCGAAAGAGAATCTTCGTTGCATTTCTGTCAGAGTAAATTGATTCGCTTCGATATCTTCTGAAAGTTCTGAAACTTTTTCTAAAATATTATTAGTATTTTTAACATAACCAGAGTAAAGCTTTAGGTGTTCTTCGATATTAGTTTTTGAAATACCTTTTAATTCAGGAATATCAAATTGTTTTTCTTGGTATTTTTGCATAGTTTTTTTATAAGTTTATTTGGTTAATTTCTAATGTAAGTAAATATTAACACATGCAATTTTTAATCTCAAAGTTCAAAAACTAGGGTCGATTAAACCGAATTCATTAATAAAAAAATAAAAAGCTCGCAATTTCTTACGAACTTTGTTTGTTTAAGATGTCTGATTCAAAAGACTTTTATGAAAATGTTTCAAAAGTCTAAGATGACAAACATTCTCCGAGTCAAAAACAAAGACAGGTTGATTTTCGATTTTTTGATAACAATCTTCCGACAAATCACCTACCGAATATTTTTGAGCAGTAGTCTTTTGGGCCCAAAACTTATTATCTGAACTAATAGATACAAGATGAGTAAAATCAGAAACACAAAAAATTTCAATATCTTTAGCATCACAGGAATATTTAACGAGGATTAACATTTTATTCAGTTGTTGAAGAGACTTTTCTAGAATCTAATTATAACTTTTTATCAGAGGTTCACAAACAATTTCTTTAGAAAGATTTTAGTAGACTAAATTATAAGATTTTCAATATTATAAAATTTCAACAATTCTCAATCTCAATTCATTAAAGCCGGCAAAGTTTGAATTTTCTAAGTTCACAATTAAATCTACTTTAGTTTTATCACTAATTTTATTTTTATCTTTTTCTTTTATAAAAAACTGTATAGCTGGGATCTTTCGACCATTTTTTTTCTTTAGAATAATTTTTAGATGGTTTTTTTCTTTACCAAAAAATTCCACTTTTTCTATTTCTCCATCCTTAATCATAAAAACAGGCTTGTCATTGCCGACGCCAAAAGGGGAAAGTTTATTAATTTCATTAAATAAATTCCAATCTAAATCATCAACAGATACAACCTTGTCGATTTTAATCTTGCCTAAATCGCCATCTTTGTTTAATAGGGTCTTTGTTTGCGCTTCATTGAGTGCCTTTTCTAAATCATAAATTCCTTGGTCTGTGACTTCAAAACCGCCAGCCATTTCATGCCCACCATATTGAAAAATTATTCCCTTATCAACATTGTTCATTAATTCGACCAAATTTAAACTTCCATTACTTCTACAAGATCCCTTTATTGTGTCACTTTCTCCTCTTCCCCAAATGAAAGCAGGCTTATCAAATTCATCAACTAATTTTGAAGCAACTAACCCCATCAAAGATGGTTGCCATTTTGGATTACCGAAAACTAAAATCTCTCCGAGTGCATCTTTTTCTTTACCATCACTGTCGAGAATCTTTCTTTCTTTTATTTTTTTATGAATTTCGCGAACTATCGCAGCTACATGCCCCTTTCTCTCGTTATTAATTTTGTCTAAATGTTTGACTGTTTGATCTGCTTCTACATCATCGAGAGTGGAGAGCATTTGAAAAGCCAACTCTGGTGAGTCCATTCTAGAGGCCGCGTTAATTCGAGGAGAAATTGTAAAGCCAACATCTTCTTCATTAATTTTGAGCTGGTTTATTCCACCCTTTTTGAGAAGCTTTTGAAAACCCTTGCGTGGTGACTTGCTCATAACCAACAAGCCATATTTAGCAAAAACACGATTTTCTCCTACCAAGGGAACCATGTCAGAGAGGGTTGCGATTCCAACCATATCTAATAACCACTTTTCCCACCCCTCTTGAATTTCAACACTATGCCAGAAATTATCTTTTTCTTTTATGTTTTCTTTTTCTTCGCGAATTTTCAAGATAGCCGCTTGGACAAATTTGAAAATAACTCCCGCTCCGCAAAGATTCGGATCTGGATAATTACATTCTGGTTGTTTTGGATTTATGACTGCAAAAGCTTTCGATTTGTGTCCATTAGGATCGTGATGATCGGTCACAATAACATCGATTCCAGAATCAGTGGCAGTATTAATTTGCTCGACATCAGAAATTCCACAATCAATGGTTATTAAAATTTTTGTGTCTTGCTGGTTTTCTTTGTCTGCAATTGTTGTGCCGACTTCTTTATCGATAATTTTTTTGATAGCTGAATTGTTCAAGCCAAAGCCTTCTCTGTTTCGATGAGGAATATAAGTATAAAAATTGTCATATCCAATTTTTTTAAAAAAGTCCGTTAAAACGACTGCCCCTGGAATACCATCCGCATCATAGTCAGAAAAAACACAAATTTTTTCATTATTTTCAATTACTGACAAAACTCGAGTTAATGCTTTTTCAATATCTTTTAATTCAAAAGGGTTGTGAGTGTGCTTTTCATAATCTATATCAATGAAATCTTGAGCGTCTTCTTTATTTGTAACACCACGATGAAACAATAAATGTGCAATCAAATCAGAATACTCTTTCAATTTTTCTCTGTCGTCTGATTTCAATTCATCTTTGATTAGATAATTCATAGTTTATTGATTCTAACACATTTAAAAAATCATTGGTTTTAGCAACTTTATTAAAATTTTAAAAGTTTCTGTTAAAATAGAACTATGAATACAGAGAATAACGACAAAACAATTTTTGAAAAAATAGTTGCAGGAGAAATACCTTGTTATAAATTATACGAAGATGAAAATACTTTCGCTTTTTTAGATATTAGCCCAAACACAAAGGGGCATTCTTTGGTAATAACCAAGAAACCTTATAAAAATATATACGAAATAAACGATACAGACGCGGAAAACCTTATCAAATCAGTTAAAAAAGTTGCGACAGCACTAAAAAAAATTCTGAACGCTGATGGGATAAATATCGTAATGAACAACGAGGAACCGGCTGGGCAAATCGTATTTCATGTTCATATTCACGTTATTCCTAGATTTAAAAATGACGACGGCTATCACGGTGTTAAATACAAATATAAAGAAGGAGAAGCAGAGGCAATTTCTGAAAAAGTTTCCGAGGAATTAAAAACCTTAAACTAGCTTAGGTTTTTTAATATATCTCCAAAGACATGAGAGTTTAAGCTAGAGCGACCGACCAACAATCCATCGACTTGTCCTTGTTTTATTAATTCTAATGCATTGTCAGCATCAACAGAACCGCCATACAAAATCGGCAATTCCATTGCAATTTTCTTGCCATACAAACTAACTAATATTTTTTTAATAAAAATTGTCATCTGGTGAAGCTCGTGTGAATCCATAGAATTTTTTCCTTTACCAACTGCCCAAACAGGCTCATAAGCGATAACAACATCATGAACTCTAGTTTTTGGAATATCCGAAAGTGATTCGATAATTTGCTCTTTGATTAAATTAAGATAATCTCCATTTTCATGTCTTTCATCTTCACCAATACACAAAATTGGGGTTATTTTTTCATCGAGACATTTTTTGATTTTTTTAGAAATAACTTCATTTGTCTCACCAATCTGTCGCCTCTCTGAATGACCAACTAGCACATATTCTACTTTAGAATTTTTTGCCATTTCAGTTGAAATTTCACCTGTAGATTTTTCGTCATTTTCAAAATGAACATCTTGGAAGCCAAATTTAATTTTGTTACTACGATAAGATTTGGCCAATTCATTTTCAAAAAGATAAGGTGGGCAAATGACCGTTACGATTTTATTTGCATTAAATTTTTTCTTTCTTAAAAGGTCGAAAATTTTCTTGGCCTCTTTGAAAGACTCAGGATTCATCTTCCAGTTAGCTACGATTAATTTTTTTGTTTTTGGAAAAGCACGTTTTTTCATATTTATGATTATAACAAATGACAAGCTAAAAAACTTATATTTCTTCCCAAGAGATTAACCGATAGTCACCTGAAATAGTTGGAATATCTTTTGGTGGTCGAAGTTTTAAATTTGGATCATAATTTATATTTCTTGTTTGATATCCAGAATCGTCATCATATGAAAAACCAAATTGTTCTTTTGAAATAACTGTCCCATACAAAGTTAACTGGGATCTGGTTTCTTCTGTAGCACAAGATTGTCCTTGTCCTGGTTTACCATAATAATACCTCCCGACTCTCCCATTTTGAGCAATTAAAGCAGCGTCGATCCTTAGGTCGTCTTCTGACATTAAACCAATATTAATGTTGTTTTGAGCAATTAAAACTATAGAATCACTGCCATCATAATTCGTATACAAAACATCATTATTAATAATAATGTTTTTTCTTTCGGACTCTACATCGGGTAATGTTGCTGCGACAATTGTAACTTTCACATCATCAACTTGCCCCTGAACCCAAACATGATCTTCCAAGAAAATTGTTCCATCATCAGGTATTTCATAATTAGCAACAAAATCAGCGTGCTTTTCTAAATCATTTTGTTTTATAGACCAAGTTCCCCAATCATCTTGTTCTAACTGGTTAACACAGCTCCCGGGCGAATTTTCTAAATTTTCTGCTTTATAAAGATCAAAAGTCCCATCTGTTTTTAAATCTATTACATAACCATTTTCTCCAGACTCTGAAAAATATAAACCATTACCATTTTGTGTTTCTGTTTTTAATTCAGAAAAATCAAAAGTTAAACTATTAAAATCAATTGCTGAAACTGGGAATTCCCTACCCGCGCTAAAAACATCTAATCTTTCCGGAACTTCTTCTGGTGGATATGGATCTAAAACTTGATAGTGAGTGTGAACTCCAAACTCTTCCACGCCATCGTCGTGTGTTGAATCTATATATTTATCTTTGGCGCTACTAATTAAATTATGAGCAAAACCATCAAATCTAATGCCTCCGTTTGAATGGACCCTGCCAAACACTTCGGTTCCTTCTCTAAAGTAGCTAGGTGAGTCAGAAATGAAAGCGTATTCTAGGAAAGACGGCCTAGAAAATTTGACTCTAATTGTCCTATCTGAATTTGACTGATTATTTATATTTCCAGTAGACTCGACGACCAAAATATCAGATTCTTTATAAACATTGATTGAAAAATTACCAACCAGATTACCTTCTTTGTCATAAAAATCTTGAATCAGCGGATCTTCTCCGATTAAAAAATCAGGGTCTTTATCTAGATGCCATTTATAAAAATCAATTCCCGCCTCAGCAATATGAAAAGATTGCTCCTTTTGAACCAAAGTCCTAACGCTTTTTAGAGTTGTTCCAAACCACGCAGTCAAAGCAATAATCAAAGGTATAGCGATCATTGTAAAGACCAACACGCTCGACAAAATAATACCTTTATTATTTTTTATGTTTTGTTTTTTTATCATATGCTATTTAAATTTCTTAGAGAAACCTGCGTGCTGACTTCAAACGGTTCAACTTCAGATGATTCATTTGAATTAATTTTAACAACAATTTTAACAACTTTTATTTCAGACGGTGTAACTGGAGAAGCCAGAGGAGTTGAAGAGCTGGAACCGACATAATCATCGCCGAAATAGTAAAAAACTGGTTCATCAATAATGTCCTTTATGACCTTTGTTATTTTACTATTTTCTTCGTCATATTGATGTGTTTCTGGATCTGGCTCTATAACACTTTTTATAAGCTCCCCATTTTCGACATAATATTTTACTTTTTCAGATAAACCATCACCGTCTAAATCGGTATAGAAAGTAAAAGTTAAACTAGTCGCTGTTGCAATTGGATAACCACCAAGCGCTGAGATATTTGCCCCTCTAACTTCTTGAGCAAAAGGTCTGATGAGTTTTTTTGCTTCTTGTTGATTCATCAAGCCTGACTGAATAATTCTATTTGATTTAAAAATACCTGACTGAAAAGCCCCTACCGCTCCGACAATCATAGCAATAATAGAAACTGATATAACAATCTCGATTAATGTAAACCCTTTTTGTTTTTTGATTGAATTATTCATATTATCTTGCAAACGGTATATTAATCATCTCCCAATTTTGATCTACCGAAAAATCTAAAATCTCATGAGTCTCATAACCATCTTTTTCAACTGATAAATTATAAGTTCCTGAATCCAAGTCAGTGAAGTAGACTTGGCCCGAAGGAAAACAGTTAGATTGATAAGAAATTGTTAAGTCAGAAAGTATCGGAGTTAGTGAAGAATCTGAAGATTCTAAATAAGCTCTATATTTCAAGTATCTATCACCATTATGCACATTATTTATAGAATTTCCTGAATTTTCATAATAAGAAGAAGATGTCCCATCAGGACCAACAAAATCCCATGTTGATGAAGCATTTAGTGTTTCATTTGTGGCCAATTGAAATTTTAACAGCGTATCCTCAGGATTATCCTGTGGTGACCAATCTATTGAAACAAAATCTGTAGTAGTTGAAAAATCAATAATAGAAGATTCTAAATAACCCTCAGAAACATACCCACCATTAAAAGTATCGAGTCCTACCACTCCTTCTGCTAAATAATTTATATTGTTATCGCTTTCATAAAATCTACTCTCATCACTAAAATTATCTTGCCCTGGACCACCTGACCAATCGGTTTGTCTAAAATATCCATTCTGAGTTTCTACTGACTGATCAAAATTATCACCCCAAAGCCTAACTGTTGCACCAGAGACTGGCAGACCGGTAGAAAAATCTTGAACTTGGACTAATAATATATTCGGATTATTAGGACCAACAAAGAAGTTGATATCTTTTTCTACATTAGGATTTATCTTGAAAGGTAAACTTTGATTCGCTCCATATAATTTATAACTTGAATCAAATACGTCGATATTATAATTCCCCCATTCTATATTATTTACAGACAAGAGACCTGCGCTATTGGTAATAAGATCTTGATCAAACTTATACACATCTTCACCTATTGTTTTAGAACTCTTTAAGTTGAAATCCACTCCGCCAACATTCTCACAAGACAAATTTTGAGTTTTAACTTCAAAATCGCTCAAAACATCTACAGAAAAAATAACTGAGGTTATTTGATTTTCAATAACATTCAAATGTGGTTTATTAGGATTCGGGTTATCAACCGAACCAGTTTCATATGTCCGCTCCGAAGAATAACCTGTTTTAAAAACTTCAACTTGATAAGCTTCATTACCTTCAGGTAGACCAAAGACTTTTAATTGTCCATCCACATCAGTTACATCGTCTATATCAATAGTCGTAGAAGCGTTACTATAGATAGAGACTTCTGCTCCTTGGATTGGATTTCCATAAGAATCTAAAACTTTAACAAAAATAGCACCACCTCCATCACTACCAGCGGAAGAATTTTGCGGTGAAATAGTTGTGTAAAAACTCATAACATCTTGGTAGATACAATCTGTGCAGTAAATATCAAATTGAACAAATTTATAATCGTTTGGGTTATCATCCTCAGGGTCACCACCTAGTAAACCATCGTATTCATCGTCGACGCTTCTGACTGTTGTTTTGACTGTAAAATCAATACCGTTAGAACTGAAAATTTCTTCGCCTACCAAGACACCAGCTGGAGCTCCGTCGATTAAACCGACATCATCATAATTGAGACTTCTAGTAACTTCTATTCTTTCACTGGCTAAATTAACAGCACCATTTTTAATTTCTAAAATTGAAATTCCTCTCATGAGTTGTGAAAAGCCACCGTAGATGGCGATAGCGACAATTGAAAAAATTGTGACAGATATTAAAACCTCTACTAATGTAAAACCATCATTCCTTTTATTAGAAACTGAAAGAAAAAAGTTCATTATGTTTTAATTATAGCAAAACAAACAAATGCTTGTTACTTATTTTTAAGAATTTCAAAATCTTTTTTAAGCTCGTCTAGCATGTTTCTATTATAAACAGCGACAGCTGGGTGATACAGAGGAACGATTATCATTTCTAAATCAGGAATTTCAATTTTTTTACCGTGTAATTTGCTGATTGGTTCTAATTTATCTTCTAAACCGAATTTTTTGATAATATACTCCATTGAAAACCTGCCGAGTGTTGCAATTATTTTAGGTTTAATAATTTCGATTTGTCTATCCAAAAAAGGAGAATATATTTCAATTTCAAAAGGTTTCGGGTCACGATTATTTGTAGGTCGATCTTTGACGACATTTGTTATGTAAACATCTTTGCGATCTACACCAATATGATTAAGCAACTCGTCTAGGATTTTTCCTGACACACCACAAAATGGCTTGCCAGTTTTTGCTTCATTTTTTCCTGGGGCTTCACCAATAAACATAATCTCTGCGTCATGACTTCCTTCGCCAATAACAGGAAAGACCCCATTTTTGATTCTATCTTGATATAAAGGAGATTCTTCAAGATTTAAAATTTCATCCCGTATTTCTTTCATTTTTTCCAGTTTTCCCGTTTTCTCTTTTGACATTGAAAGTATTATAGCAAATACAAACAAAAAGTCCTTTTCGAAAATCTTTGCAGGACTTCCTTTTTAAATATAACTGAGTCCGAAACCAATTTGAGAAAAGGACTTTTTGTTTGTATTTGTTGCTAGATGGTTTCAACCAAAGAATACATAGGTGAAATCATTGAAATTGCAAAGAATCCAACAGCAGCACCGACAATAATCATCAAAACTGGCTCAACTATTGTAGACATATTTTTAGTTTGCTGATCAACTTCTTCTTCGTAAAATTCAGCCACCTTGAAAAGCATTGGCCCAAGCTCCCCCGTCTCTTCAGCTACCACCATCATCTCTGAAACAAAAATTGGATACAAATTTTCATTTTTCTCAAAAACTTTTGAAATAGGTTGCCCAATCTCAACTTTTTTACGAGCTTCTTCTAAAACTTCTTTATAATAAGGATTTTGAACAACATCTACAACTATTTCAATTGAATGAACGAAAGAAACACCAGACGCCAAAAGCGATGAAAGAGTTCTAGCTGTTCTCGCAGAATTTATTTTTTTAACCAAACCTGAAACGACAGGAGTTCGCAACATCAACCAACTAAAAATTCTATTACCTTTTTTTGTTCTTATTCCTGCAATAAAACTAACTACTAAAAATAGCATCGATGATATAGAAAGCACTATGTTAGATTGCAAAAAATCAGAAAAATTAATAACAAACTGAGTTGTTGCAGGTAATTCAACATTTAACTCGGCAAAAGTCCCTGTCAAAGTTGGAACCACGAGAACCATCATCAGAAACCCAATTATAATCATGGCAGTAATGATAACCCCGGGGTATATCATTGCCCCTCTAATTTTTTTCTGAAGATTGTAAGCTTTCTCCATTTGATCAGAAGTAACCTTTAATGACTCCGCTAAATTACCAGATTCTTCACCTGCCTTAACCATAGAAACCATTAGAGGTGTAAAAGTTTTTGGAAATTTGGCTAGAGAATCAGAAAAAGATTGCCCTTTCTTTACATCTTCATGAACTTTTTCTAAGACACTTTTAGTTTTTGGATTTTTAGATTGCCTTATTAAAACAGAAATCGCGCGAGAGAGTGGAAGACCAGCGGTAATCATCGATGAAATATTTCGATAAATTAAAATTTTGTCCCTAGTTGAAACTGTTCCAAAATTTTTCAATCTTTCTGTAAGATTCCTAAAACCTATCTTGTTAACAGGTTCAGCATAGATAAGTTTTAAATCTTCTGATTTTAATTCGTTACTTAGACTAATTTCATCGTTAGATTTTTTAAAACCTTTTACAATATCCCCGTCTTTATTTATTGCTTTGTATTCAAATTCATTATTCATATTTATTCTGACACAACTCGTAGAACCTCCTCTATTGTTGTCACACCAGCAGCCGCTTTGTAGATACCGTCTTCTGCCATTGTTAACATTCCGTCTTTTTTAGCTTGTTCATGAATACTTTCTGTTGTTCCGCCCTCAATTATCAAATTTCTAATTGAATCATTAACATTTAAAATCTCATGTATACCGATCCTGCCGTCATAAGAATCCTCTGTTAATTTTTTCGGTCGATAAAAAGGAACGTCTTTCCACTGTGCTTTTTCTGGAACAACTTTTTCATCCTTAAGCACTCTCAGGACTTTATCCAAATCACCGATTTTAGCTAACTGATCTATACCGCTCTTTTTCAAAAAATATTTTTCTTTATTATTAGAAATTTTTCTGACAAGTCTTTGGCCGATGACAACTTTTAAAGTTGAAGTCAAAAGAAAAGGTTGAACGCCCATATCAACCAATCTAGGAATTGTCCCAGCTGCAGAATTAGTATGTAGAGTTGAAAGAACCAAGTGGCCAGTCAAAGCAGCGTTAACCCCCAATCCTGCCGTCTCTCCGTCACGAATTTCTCCAACCATAATGACATCTGGATCCTGGCGCACTAATGACCTAAGTCCAGACGCAAAAGTAAACCCAATATTTGGTTTTACCTGAGTTTGATTAATTCGATCCATTTGATATTCGATCGGATCTTCAATTGTAGAAATATTAACATCAGGAGTATTAAGCAAATCCATCAAAGTATAAAGTGTTGTAGACTTACCAGAACCTGTTGGCCCCGTTGTTAAAACCATTCCCGTTTTATTTTTTAGAGCATCGTGAATTTTTTCTAAGCCTTCACCGTGAAAACCAAGAGTCTCGAGTGTGTAGCCACCCCCTCCCTCACGCAGGATTCTCATTACAATTTTTTCATTATAATAAGTAGGAATTATTGAAACGCGGAAGGAAACTTTTTCATTTTCCAATTCTATTTTGAAACGACCATCTTGAGGAAGCCGCTTTTCATCAAGCTTCAAATTAGAAAGGACTTTTATACGGGCAATAATCGCTGGCCCGCTGTTTTTAGGTAGTGTCATCGCATCATGCAAAATCCCATCAACGCGATACCTAACTATTACTTTCTTCTCAGTTGATTCTATATGAATATCTGAGGCACCTTGTAAAATAGCGTGCTTCAGCAGGGTGTCGACGATTTTAACTACAGGCAAATCACTCGCCATTTTTTGAAGTTCATCTACGCTAGATTCATTCACATCTCCTAAACTGTCAGACTCTTTTTTAATAATATCACCAAAGTCCGCTTTCAAAGTTTTTTGATATTGGACTATTGCTTTTTTAATTGAATTGATCGAAGTTAAGCGAGGTATGATTTTCAATCCGGTTTTCTTTTTAATAAAATCTATCGAGCTAAGGTCATCTGTGTTAATCATCGCCACTTCCAAACTGTCTTCGTTTTTTTTGAAAGCAATAATATTATTCTTTCGAGCAATTGGTTCAGGAATTAAACTAAGAGTTTCAAATGGAATTTTGATTTCTGACACATCAATATAAGGGATACCCAAAATATAGGCTTGAACCCTTTTAAGTTCATCTTCGGAAATAATTCCCTCGGTAACGAGATAACCCCCAACAGAAACATAATCTTTGGAATCATCTTCAACAGCTTTGATAGCTGATTGTAATTCTTGTTCTGAGACAATACCAGAATCAGCAATGAACTCTCTTAATTTATCTTCATCAATAAACATTTGAATATATTATAGCAGTTTAAAACAAAACCGACCAAATTTTTTCGGTCGGTTTTGTTTTATGTATTCTATTATCCAACAATAATACAATCTAGATTAGCTATAGCTCTGTTATCATATATATTACT
>JAACPR010000019.1 GCA_009995365.1 Candidatus Parcubacteria bacterium
GCAAACCAAGAGAATTAACAAAAACACGAGTGTGAAGTCCGTCTTGTTCACCGCGATAAATAATCGCCCCATCAGAGAGTTCAAAAACTCCTGGCGTATTATCACGAATTATTTTCTCACCAATTGGAAAAGTAGTGCTTTCAAAAATTTGCTTATCAAAAGTTGTCCCAAGTTTTTTATAAATTTCATCGAAATGTTGCAGTGACCAAGTCTTTCCTTTTTGATAATAAATTTCAATTTCATGATCGTCGTTTTCTTTGGTGTCATCAAAGAGCTGGTAGACTTTTTTATTGATCTCATCAATTTCTGCCTTGGCACCATCTGGGACTCCATCTAGGGTGTCTCCTTTTTCAGAATTCTTATAAGCTTTATCCCCCAAAACATAAGCATCCCCAAGAAATTTAGTCTTGTCAGTTAGAGAATCCGTATCATGCGGAAAAGCTTCACGCATTTGTTTCATCCCCCAAATAGTTTTAGCAACATGCGGACCAACATCACCTCCGTAACAAATTCGATTAACTTTGGCACCGTTCCACTCGAAAATTCTGGCGACCGCCTCACCAATAGCGTTAGACATCAGATGCCCAATGTGAAATTGCTTGAAAGGATTAGGGTCGGTGTAATCCATTAAAATCGTCTTTCCCTCTAATCGTTTGCTACGACCGAAATTATTTTCAAGGTGAAGAATTTTTTGAATTTCACGCACGAAAAATTCCGGCTTTAAATAAAAATTTATAAACCCTGGTCCAGCAATTTCTACTTTGTCTATTAAATCATAAGGTTCCTCAACTTGATTGTTTTGGGCTGATGAAATTTCTTGTTGTATTTTTGAGACAATATCTTCGGCTAGTTCACGCGGATTCTTTTTAAGTTGGTTGGCCAAAACCATAGCGATATTTGTCGAATAGTCGCCGTGCGATAAATCTGCAGGATGTTCAATGGTAAAAGCGGAATCGTCGAGATTCGCCTCGGCGCTAACTAATTTTTGTATTAATTTTTTTAGTTCTTTTTGCATTGTTTAAATTCCTCTATTTTACTTATTAAACTTATCAGACCTTACCCAAGCACGATTTAATTCTGTGTGCCAAGCATCAGGATCTTGTTCATAAATTTTATACCAAAGCTTTTTAGCAGAATCTGTAAACAATTTATCTGCAACATTAGACCTGTGTGTTTTAATCAATTTTGTTGCTGTAGCAGACCCAGCTTTTTCTAATTCACGAAGCTCCAAATCACATTCTAGGTTATCTGCGTCCTTAACAATTTTAGATTCAATAGATTCACGCTCTTTATATTCGTTTAATAAATCTTCTATGTCTCCCTCAAAAACAGTCCCAGCCAGTTGATCCTTTTGCGACTTCTCTTCTTTGCGATCAACATATTCCTTGTGAAGAAAGGCAATATCAACGCTTCGCGATTCGCACATGTCATGAAAAAGCGCCATCTTCATAATCTTTTCTTCACTACCCTTTCCCTCGAGGCGAGCAAGCATCAAGGCGATCATCATAACCCTAAAAGAGTGCTCAATATTATTAGCAGTTTTTGCCCCCATTATTTGTTGCCAAATACGAGGAATATTTTTAAGCGAACCGATTTCGTATAGAAAATCTATATTTCTGTTTTCATTGCTGTTTTCAGCTGATTCTGTCATTGATTTTATTATAAGCCTTAAGTAGGTTTTAGTAAAATTCTTTAAATATTCTTCCTCAAAACCTCATCGATCCTCCGAGCAATCTTTACAAAATCTACTTCTTTAGCTCCTCGTGTTGTTTCGGCGGCAACTCCTAGGCGAATTCCTGATGGGCTGGTTGGCTTTCTCTTGTCATAAGGGATGGTATTTTTATTAACAATAACTCCTTCCCTTTCTAAAAATTCTTCGGCTACTTTTCCGTTCAAACCTCCAACACCTTTTTTGTTAACTTCTCCATTATTCCAAACATCAACTAAAACCATATGCGAATCGGTTCCCCCAGAGACAATCCTCCACCCTAATTGTCTAAGTTCACTAGCCAAAGTTTTCGCATTTAAAATAATTTGTCTAGAGTATTTTTTAAAGCTATCAGATTGAGCTTCTTTCAGTGCAACTGCAACTGCGGCGATTTGATTTTGATGAGGTCCACCTTGAAGACCCGGGAAAACAGCGCGATTAATCTTTGTAGCGAAATCCTCTCCAGTTTTTTCAGCAACACGATCTCGAACAGAAAAAATTAGAGCACTTCGTGGGCCACGCAAGGTTTTGTGAGTTGTAGTTGTGACAACATCGGCATATTTAAATGGAGACTTATAAACTTTTCCTGCGACAAGGCCTGCAATATGCGACATATCAACCATCAAAATTGCATTTACATCATCAGCGATTTCTC
The DNA here is from genome assembly GCA_009995365.1 of Candidatus Parcubacteria bacterium. GTDB lineage: Bacteria > Patescibacteriota > Minisyncoccia > Phycocordibacterales > JAACPR01 > JAACPR01. Next base: position 2,364 of record JAACPR010000019.1, read on the forward strand.
GAAATCTTTTCCAATCAATTGCGCGAGGATAAGCGGTATAGCCAGCCACGATTATATTCGGCTTATTTTTCTTGGCGATTTTTCTAACTTCATCATAATCAAGCTTTTCAGTTTTAGAATCAACACCATAAGGAATTTGTTGCCAGAATTTTCCAGTCATTGAAACGCGATGACCGTGAGAGAGGTGTCCACCGTGCGATAATTCCATAGCCATAATTTTGCCACCTTTTGGAAGAAGTGCTGAATAAACAGCGAAATTCGCAGGCGTTCCAGAGAGAGATTGAACATTGACGCGCCATTTTTTATCAGACAAACCAAAAGTATCGAGTGCCCTCCTCTGACATAACTCTTCGATCTGATCGATGATTTCATTTCCGGCATAATAGCGAGCTCCTGGATACCCTTCGGCATATTTATTATTCAAAACTGAACCGAGTGCATTCATCACATCGTCTGAGACATAGTTCTCAGAAGCAATTAAATTAACGACGCTCTTTTGGCGAGATTCTTCAGCAATTATCAAGTTTTGGATTTTTTTGTCTTTCATATTTTTTGTAAGTAAAAATTAATATATATAGTTAAAGATTAGACTAAAAAGCGGTCGTTGGCAATGAAACTTGCTTAACATCAACAAATAAGTAATATTGGTTAAGTAACCAGAACCTTCAACAAAAAAAACAGACCATGACAGATATATACAAACCTTATTCAAACAGAACACCGGATTTTCAATACCAGAATGCTATTCGTGAAATAATGTTGGAAGGCATTATGCGAGAAGCCGCATCTGGGGTAAGAACAAAGACTCGAGTTGGTATTCAAATGCGGTTTCCGGTAAAGAACGGATGCCCACTGCCAACAGAGAGAGACTTTGCTCCAGAACGCAAAACTGTTCCTACTATTTGGCGACAAGCAATCGGCGAACTTATTGCTTTCATCAATGGTGCTCGGACTCATGAAGAAATTTCAAAGTATGGGTGCACTTGGTGGAGACATTTCCTTTTGGAAAAAAAGTGTCTCAAACGCGGTTTAGAGCCTGGCGATAATGGACCCGGTTCCTACGGTGCTGCTTTCCATGATTTTCCAACTCCTGATGGAGCTGGTTTCAATCAATTTTTAGCAGTAATTAAACAAATGAAAGATCGTCCGGAACTCAAGACACATCTTGTTTCTCCATGGATTCCTTTCTACACCTTTCGAGGTGAAAAGTTTGATCAAAAAGTTGTTATCTGCCCTTGCCATGGATGGTGCCAATTTTTTATCTTTGATGGAAAATTGGTTCTACACATGAAACAGCGCAGTGGTGATTTCCCAATCGGAGTCCCAAACAACATGATTCAATATTTTGCCCTTCTTTTGATGGTTGCAAAAGTTTTGGATCTAGAACCAATGGAATATGTTCACTATGTCGTCGACGCTCATGTCTACGAAAATCAAATGGACAATATCAATGAATTAATTTCAAGAACCCCTCGGGCATTTCCAACTCTTAAACTTAATTCTGATAAAAAAGATCTTTTTGCTTTTCGTCAGGAAGACTTCGAATTAGAAGATTACCATCCGCATCCGCCGATTAATTTTCCGGCGACAGTTTAACGACTGGAAAATCTGTTTGTTTAGACATCATACCCACATAGTTGCACTATGTGGGTATTTTTTATACTCTTATCATAAATATGAAAGAACAATATGTAGACCCTATTGAAACTAGAACCCCAGAACAAAAAGCGCAATACGAAGAAATTAATCGTAGCGGTAAATGCCCTTTTTGTCTCGAGCAATTTTCAAAAATTCATAAATCAGAAATACTTAGAGAAAACAACAGTTGGTTAGTCACAAAAAATGACACCCCATACAAAGGAACCATTTATCATTTCCTATTTGTTTACAAAGGAAAACATACTAGTAATTTTTCTGATTTGCCAAACGAGGATCGTTTAGATCTTTTCGAACTTTATGATTGGATCAACCAAACTTATAAAATAAAATCAGGAGCTTTTGTTATGAGATACGGCGAATCTGGAAACGGATCTAGCGTTCGCCATCTCCATGCCCATATTGTTGTCGGACAAAATGACAAGCTAAAAAATCCTGAACCAATAAAAGTGAAGGTTGGCTACCAAAAATAAACCAAATAAACCAAAGAAAAAACCACCTAGTTTCCTAGGTGGTTTTGATTTTGCAAATCTCGACATCTTTGTCGTGAAGAATCCTCTCTCCATCAACCATCGCATACCCCTTGAGGTAGTAAACTCTTTTAATACCAGAGTAAGCAATAAGTTTTGAACAAGTAGGACACGGAAAATCCGTAACCATTATCTCTGCTCCATCGAGAGAAACCCCCTCTTTGGCGGCGTTGGCGATTAAACCTTGTTCAGCATGAAGAGCTAACGACAAATCGATATTTACACCTTTTTTGAATTGACTACGAGGGTCACCTTCATAAAAATAAGTGTAAATCAGAGGAACAATTTTGTTATGAGTCGTAAAACAAAACTCTCCCCTCTTAAAGACTGCCGATGCAACTTGGCGATACTGATCGGCGCTTTTTTGAGACTCGATTAGAATTTGATCCAAGATTTTTGAACCTTTTGGACCAAGTTCAATTTCCGTGACGCCATCAATTTCTTGATGCGCTTTAGAATTATCACTGTCCCAACGCAGAAAAGTTTTTCCGAAAATAACCCCCTTGTCAGTGCAGTATTTCTCTGCAAATTCATGAGAGATGTCTTCATCCGGAAGAACAATTTCCTCGTATTTATCAAGTAACGAGATTGTCTCTTGATCGATAATTTTGACAGAATCAAAAAGACCAAGTGATTCAATCGTTTTTCTCGAAATACACGGCATCAACGCCCTTATATCTTTCTGAAAAGAGCGATGATGATGCGTCAGAGACCTCCCCATAACAAAAATATCTCTGTATGGAAATTCATTGAAGAAATTCAAGTAACCCTGATGAAGAACTGGAATGTATGCGACTATTACCGTTTTCATTTTTTGTCCTCCTTTTCAGGTTTCTTGTGACTACTGAGCACTTCTTCTACGCATTCTTTCAACAAATTAGGAAACTTTTTTGACATTAAATTAGACAGGTTATCTAATCCATCAATAAGCAATTTCCTAACTTTTGCAGAAGTCGTGGTTTCAGCTTGAGGAGGAAGAACGACTACTTTTTTACAATAGCCATTTTCAAGCTCCTTAATTTCTTCTTCAGAATAAGTCTCTTGAGTTGCAATCAAGACATCGGGCTGGATTGACTTTGTAAGCCCCCATTTTTCCCAGGATTCATCCTTGAGAATAACAAGATCAGCATATCGAGTGTGACAAACTGATTCCATTCGCTCATCTTGATTGACTACGGGCCGATGTTTTCCTTTGCGCTTTCGCACCTTAGAATCACTATCGATCCCTACAACCAAAAAGTCACCTTGGGAACGGGCATTTTCTAAATAACGATCATGCCCAACATGTTTAATGTCAAAAGTTCCTTGTGTTAGAACGATGGTGCAATTACCACTAGAGGCGATGCGGATGGCTTCGACTCTCTTTTTTAATTCTTCGATATCTGGAACAATTCTTTGCTCCAGATTTGCTTTGTAAGGATCTACAAAACTTAATACTTTCATAACTATCTCACTTTCTATATTTTGGTTAAAGTTTTTGTTTCCATTTTCAACATTACCACCAGCTTATAAAAAAGCAACTTTACAAAAAGCATTTAATAAGTAGTATTTGAAAAGGAATCACAGAAATATAAACCCAAACAGAAAGAACAAATGAACACAGAAGGAATCGAAATATTAGCAATTGCCGCAATGTGCGCTTGGACCAGATCTATTGGTCATCACGATGGACGCCTACCATGGAAAAGAATACCGGAAGATTTCAAGCATTTCAAAAGAACGACCGAGGGTCCGAAAGGTCAACCTGGTCACCCATTGATTATGGGGCGAAAAACTTTTGAAACTTTTCCAAAACCTCTTCCTGGACGTCCCCACATTGTTTTGAGTCGTAATCCAAACTACAAAATCGAAGGTTTGGAAACACAAGACGGTGACCATGGACCAATGGTAGTCGTTGTCAATTCCGTAGAAGAAGCACTGGAACAGGCTCGGCGATACGAAAGTTATGCCGATCGAGAGCCGAAAGTTTTCGTCATCGGTGGTGGTGCAATCTTCAGGTTATTCATGGGTTACATTAACAAACTAATAATCACCAAGATTACACCAAAAGACCGACACGAAGATATCGATGCGCCGGTCAAATTCCCGACCTACATAGATTGTGGTTTTACCAAAGTGCGCGACAAGTTCGGGCTCGAAGATCCTAACTACTACTGTAAAGTAGAAGTGATCGAACCTCGGTAAAATCGTTTCTATCAAAAAACACAGCCCGCTCATAAATAAGCGGGCTTTTTCTTTTTCAGACCAAACAAAAAACCGACCAACAGGTCGGCTTTTCAAAATTTTCAATGCAGAACGCACCAAATATTATTTAACTTCAACACCCATTGAACGACATGTTCCTTCGATTATTTTAACAGCTGCATCTAAATCATTTGCATTTAGATCAACCATTTTCTTATTAGCAATTTCCTCTAATTGAGCGCGAGAAATTGAATCAACTTTCTTGGTAAGATTTGAACCTGAACCACTCTTTTGACCGATTGCTTTCAAAATCATTCCTGAAGCAGGAGCAGTTTTATATGTTAAATCGAAACTTCTGTCATCATAAACTGTAATGATTGTAGGGACGATTTCTCCCATTCTATCTTGTGTAGCACCATTAAATTCATTTACGAATTCACCAATATTAATACCTGCTTGTCCTAAAACTGGACCAAGAGGTGGAGCAGGAGTTGCCTTACCTGCTGGAGCTTGAATTTTTATTTGTTTTAATATTTTCTTTGCCATAATTTATATTTTATATGTGATGGTTAGATTACCTTATATTTTCTTAACTTGCAAGAAATCAAGCTCGACTGGAGTTTCTCGACCAAACATTGAAACATTAACCTTGATTTTACCATTATCTTCATCAACCTCTTCAACACGACCTTCTAAATCTTTGAAAGGACCATCGACAACCAAAACAACTTCGCCGTCAACCAAATCGATGTTGTGTTTTGCTGTATCTGTTTTCATTCTTGAGAACAAATCGTCTACTTCTTTTTTTGAAAGAGGAACTGGATAAACTCCTGAACCAACAAAACCTGTAACACGAGGAGTATTTCTAACCACATACCAAGAATCATCAGTAACAATCATATCAACCATTACATAACCTGGATAAATTTTTTCTTCCACTTCTACCCTTTTATTCCCTTTAATTTTGATCTTTTTTTCTGTTGGAACCAAAACATTAAAAATTTTGTTTTCCATCCCCAGTGAATCAATTCTTTGTTGTAGGTTTTTAGCAACAGCATTTTCATACCCAGCATAAGTGTGAATTGCATACCAATTACGATCTTTACTCCCTTGTTGCTTTGTTCCAATTTGTTGATTTTCCATATTTTTGAAAAGTTATTTTATAAATATTATAAAAGTCTATTAATGATGTTTGAGAATATTTCATCAAATAAACCTAAATAAGCAGCCACAGCAATTGAGACGACAATTATTAAAATAGTATAAGTCATAGTTTGCTTTTTTGTAGGCCAACTAACATGTTTCATTTCCCCTTTTGTATCTTTTATATAATCAAATATATTCATATTTCTTGTGGTTAATAAAAAAGCCCTTTCGGGCCTTCTTATCGTCTATAATATCACTATATAGTGAGGTGTCAACCTATTTTCTTGAATTATTAAACAGCTTATTCACAAGATTAAAACTGTTAGCGTGACTAAAATGCCCTAAATATGACTGAATAATCGGATCATATTTCATATTTTTAATACATATATTTAAATCCTCAAAACTATCTTGATAGCAATATAATTTCATCTTGAACCTTTTTACAACCTTTTTTCTAACTAATGTATGAGTTGGTTTAATAAAATAACCCAAAAAATCAACGCCGTTTTTTGTATCACCCATCTTGGTTTTATCTGAACACAACTTTAGATTGAGATTATTATCTAAAAAATTATTAATTTTAGTAATCGAATCAAAAAGATTATCGTAATTCTCATCCAAAATAACAAAATCATCTACATATCGCAGATAACGATCAAAACCAAGTTGTTCCCTAGCAAAATGGTCCAATTCATTTAAATAAACATTAGCAAAAAACTGACTAGTAAGATTTCCGATTGGTAGCCCTGTGTTTTGGTCTCCCCATAAAAGCGATTTTTCCTTGGGTAATAAACCTTTTATATTTTTATCAACCTTAGAAACAAAATCATTAGTCGGATTATGAAATATAATCTTTTTTGTAAGCCATAAAATTTCCTCTTTCCACTCAGTATTAGTTGGACTATTATGAATATGTTTTTTTATTAATTGCCACAAAATTTCTTTATTAATACTTCGAAAAAAACTTTTAATATCTAACTTCAAAAAATAAAGTCTCTTACCATCAATTCCACCACGTCGCACATACCACTGAAGTTTTTTAACTGCTTTATGTGTCCCTTTTCTTTTACGATTTGCATATGAGTTTTCGAGAAAAATTTGCTCAAAAAGTTTTTCTATTTCATTACACAAAAGATGATGAACAACCCTATCTCTAAAATGCGCTGCAAAAACCTCTCTAGGTGATGGTTCAACAACAATAAAACAAATATGACGTGATATTTTATATTTACGTTTTTTTAAATCATCCAATAATGAAAAAAGATTTTCTTCTCTTTTCATCTCGAATTTTAAAGCATTTACAGTGTTCTTTTTATTCTTAAGACAATCTTGGTATGCCTTATATATATTTTCAAAATTAAATATTGTCAAAATAATATTCTAAATCAAGCAAAGAATTAATAAACAAAGAGTACTAGTGGACACAGCGAACATATATACTATCGCCCTTATTGTTCCTATTGACGTTACCGTTATTGAGGTTCGTTTTGTAAGCGTTTGAAGAATCAGACGGAGACTCTAAGTACGACCAGTAATTGTTCGCGGTGAAGCCTGTATTTTTTCCTTTCGACTCAATCGTGATAACAAATTATCCCTAGTGTTTTTAAAAACCACTAGGAGCGAAAGGTGGTATTCTTTATTCCACACTCACCCATCCTGCAGATAGATAATTCTGGGAACACTACTTTTTCTGTAGAAATTTTTTCCAATTCCTTGCTTGGTTTAAAACATTAACCACATTCTCAGCAACAAAAAGATAACTTTTTTTGTTGCTGAACTGTTCTAGTTCATTTGCTAGACGAACATAGACTAATAATCTATTCATTTCTTTCTGAATAGAAACAACACATTCAATTCGTTCATTTTTATCTCTACAGTCACTAATCTTTTGCACCCAAACCAAAGAATTTATTGGACATTCAAGCATTCTTTCACCTAGAATATATTTATATTGTTTAGAAAATTTAGGAACCCTACGGTATAAATCTTTGAGAATAAACATTATATCGTTATAAATTGGAAGTTCTGAATGTAAAGTCATAAATTACTGTTTTTATCCGCCACAACTCTCGTACATAATTTGGCTATCGCCAAATTATGTACGAGAGTATGTAGGATGTGGAATGGCGGGACAGTAGATTTCTACGAAATCTAGTCCCTAAGCGAATACTAGTGGACACAGCGAACATATCTACTATCGCCCTTAACGTACCTAAAGACGTTACCGTTATAGAGGTTCGTATTGTAAGCGTGAGAAGAATCAGACGGAGACTCTAAGTACGACCAGTAAAGGTTCACGGTGAAGCCTGTAGGTGTAGTGCCACCGATATCATATATCGCGCGCAGTACTGATGGACCTGGTAGGCGTTTACCATCAGTACAATCAGCTACTGCTTTTGCCCAGGTTGCTGTGACCCCAGTATTAACAGTATCAAAAGTAAAGGTACCAGCAGGGTCAGCACCGTAGTATATTTCATTAGCCGTAACTCCAACTCCGTAGTCTATAGGTACCAGTTCTGTTCTATAATCTGTAAAGGTAGGTACCCAACAAGCAGTACCTTCACTTGAGTTATCAAGAGCATTAACCATTTCTTCTATCTTAGGATCATCACATAACCCTTCATAAGTACCATTAGCAGTTCTGTATATTTCTGCTTGGTTGTTTATACTCTTCAGAGAAGATAGTATCTTTGCTTCTTTTGCTTTGTCTCTTGCAGAGTTTAGTGATGCTAATACTATAGATGATAACAGTCCGATAATTGCTATTACTACTAGTAGCTCTATTAGGGTGAAGGCTTTATTTGCGTCGGTCTTTTTCATTTACTTGTATTTTATAGCAATACGGGGGGGGGCGCAAGAGGTTTTTGTGGATAAGTGCAGAATTTAGAGTTCTATTTTCTGTTTATTTTATTTCGTAAGTGATGTAGACTGTTCTCGTAATTGTGTTTTCTCCTGATGGAATTCTTGGAGAAGCTTTGAAAGAATCCCCACCCATTCCATAAGCTGATGATTCATCGAATGAACGGTATGGCATATCGTAACCCATATCTTCATTAAAATTCATAACATCCCCTAACTTTACACCAAGGTCGTCGGCTAATTTTTGAGCTTTTTCTTGAGCATCATCAATCGCCATTGATCTAGCTTCTGCTTTTAATGTTTCTTCGTCATCTACTTCAAAGTTTAGACCACTGACATTTGAAACTTCTAGATTTCCAATTCCAGAAAGAATACCCCCAGCATTTTCAGTTTCTCTGACTTTTACGCGAATTGTCTGATTTACTTCGTATCCGACAAGTTTATTCTCGCCACGAGGACAATTTATTTCTGAAATACAAACTGGCTGAATCCATTCATATTTTGGATAAACATTATAACTAGTAGTTTTGATATCATTCTCTTCTATTCCTGATTCAGTTAGAAAATCTAAAACTTTATTAGTTTTTTCTGTTGCCAAAGATTGTGCTGATGAGACATCTTCTGATGTTTCTACAACTGAGAAATTAAAAGTTGCAATATCTGGAATTGTTACAATTTCTCCTAACCCTGTAACAGAAATTGTGTTTGGATAACCTTGCGGATTATCAATTTTTTCTAGTTCTGAAAAAGTTTTTGTCAAAAGAAAAACTGATCCTAAAACTGAGAGAATAACTATTCCTAAGATTCCCCATGAAATAGCATATTTTGTATCATTAAAAAATTTACTCATAAAAATAAAATTAAACTATTAAATTTCTGATAACTAGATCTATCAGTTTGGTTATTATACAACGAAATTATTCTTCTTGCATTTGTTCTTGGGCTTCTTGTTTTTGAATTTCATAAGCTTGCAGTAAGTTTTGGAAAAGTGAAGCAACTGTCATCGGACCGACCCCGCCAGGAACAGGAGTCCTAGCGGCTAATTCTAACTGGTGACCATCTTCGTCAATCAATTCTTTTTTAACATCACCTACCACACCTTTTGGTGTTTTTGAAATTCCTACATCGACAACAATTTGACCTTTTCTTAGATATTTTTCATCAATTATTTCTGGTTGGCCAATTGCAGTAATCAAAATATCTGCGTCTCTAGTTTTTTCTTGTAGATTTTCAGTTTCATCATTACAAATCACCACCTCGGCACCAATTCTCTTGAATTCTTTAGCGGTTGGTTTACCCACTAAATCTGAATCATTGATTATAATGACTTTTTTATTATTAATTTCAATATTGTTTTTTTGAAGTAAAGTCACAATTCCCTTGGTAGTTGCTGGAATAAAATCAGAATTATTTAAACCATCAACATCTTTCTCTTTGGAAACAGCCTCTATAATTCTCTGCCGATCAAACTTATCAGGTAAAGGTAGCTGAACTATAATTCCGTGAATTCCATTATCGTGGTTTATCTGATTAATGTATTCTAATATTTCTCCTTCCGACTCTTCTCCAGAGAAATACTTAACTGTTATCTTTGCACCAATTTTTTGACCAAATTCAACTTTCTTCTGGATATAAATATCAGAAGCATTATTTTCACCAATCTGAATAATGACCAAGTGTGGACTTTCCCCTAAAACAGAAATAGCCTCCTCTAATTCGGAAGCTATTTCTTTTTTTATTTTATTACCATCGAGTATCATATATTTAATAGTATACTCAATGATTAATAGAATCAATATTCAATTATGAATAAACTATTCTAAAAGAGAATCAATTACACTTTTCCATTGTTGGAATGGTTGTGCTCCAGGTATTACAATTTTTTCATCTCCTGCAACTATTATAGAATGTGGGGTTCCTCTACCACCAGTAGCAACAGCATTATCTATATCTTCTTGGATTTTATCTATATGTCTAGATTCTTCCATACAAGAATTAAATTCATCAACATTAATTCCAATTTCTTGTGCGTATGTAGATAATTTACTTGTGTCTGTTCCATTGTTATCTCCTGCGTCTTTGTAAACCTTATCTAAGTATTCCCAGAAAATATCATTACCTCCGATTTCACCAGCACATTCTAATGAGTGAGCAGCGGTTGTTGCTTTTTGCCCTTTAATTGCAAAATGTCTATAAACCCAATTTACTTGATCTCCGTATTCGTCCATCACTTGTTTAAGAGTATTATGGATTCCATCATTGTTAGGAGCTGCACCGTTACAATATGGACATTCAGTATCTGAATATTCAACAATTGTAATTTCAGCATCTGGATTACCGCGAACCCAATCATTTTCATCAACAGGATTTAGGTTTTCTACATTACCTTCATCTGTTTGACCATTATTACTACCTGTTGGATTTGTAGTTGTTGGAGCCGATGATTTATTAGTAAACATAACAGCACCTGCTATGATCAATCCTGCGACAACTATAGACGCAGCGATTGCAACATTTCCTTTTTTATAATTCATATAATCTTTTTTAAATTAAAATTGATAAGTAAGATAAATTCTACATTATTAAAAAATGCTGACAAGGAATAAAAAATTAGACAACAAATCCGAAATAAGTTAACCAAAGACCTATTAATATAGAAAATAAGCCTCCTATTTGGTAAAAAATAGGCTTATTCAGCTTTAATATTATCTCTTCTAAGAATCTCACCGGTAAAAATAAAATCAAGATACCTTTTACGAGGACGAACCATCCAATTAAAGATATCCCCGTTTGATAAAGTGTAGCCCAATAACTATGAGACACAACGATTAAAAGACCTATTATTGTGGCAAAAACACCCCACCCCACAAAAAAAGTTTTATTTTTAATTTCTGCAACAACTGGAATTAATTCTTTGTGCATAGTAATTGCTGATAATCCATCAATTACTAAATAGATACCGATAACTTTTGCTAAAAATATTGAAATTTCCATTAACTAATTATAGCAAAAACCAGGGAATTTTGGATTTGAGGTGTGCAAAAAGTTTTTAAAATTTATGTTTATCTGAACTCAATGAATAGAATATTTACACGACATTAATTGGTGATGTGTACCCCATTTAGTGGACACTTTTAGAACC
>JAACPR010000020.1 GCA_009995365.1 Candidatus Parcubacteria bacterium
CACAGGGTTAGGGGTTCTAAAAGTGTCCACTAAATGGGGTACACATCACCATTAATTTTAAGTAAAAAGCCATCGAATGTTCGATGGCTCTTTTAATTTAAAAATAAAAAAACCGACCCCATAGCCGGCTTTCTTTTAAATAGACTTTTGAAAAAGTTTATTTTACAGCGTCTTTCAAAGCTTTAGCAGCTCTGAATTTTGGAACGCGCATTGCTGGAACTTGAATAGGTTCTCCAGTCTTTGGATTTCTAGCAGTTCTAGCCGCTCTTTCTTTTGCGCTGAAAATTCCGAAACCTGCAATTGATACTTCTTCTCCTGACTTTATTGTGTCAGTAATTGTTGAGAATATTTGATCAACTACTTCTTCAGCTTGAACTTTTGTTCCGCCTAATGTTTCGTGAACTTTTTCTACAAGATTTGCTTTGTTCATATTTTTTATTTGACGATTAAACGTGCTGGGTTGAATCGTCGGTTAACCTTATAAGTCTTTGCACGTGCTTGAAACGACATATTTAGCACAAATACCATTATATAAAAGGCTATTTTACTAAGCAAGCTTTTTTTCTTAAGAACTTCCATTTTATGTATATAAATATATAATGATATTTATAGATATGAAAACAGAATCTTACAAAAACATACCAAATCAAGAGGAAGAAAATATTAAAATAGATATAACTAATCCAGATCTTAAAGAAAAAATAGATCAAATAAAAGAAAATAATGATCTAGAAGCAAAAGAATCGGAACCAGTTAAATTAAAGAGTCAGCTAGAGATTGCTATGGAGAGGGCTGACGAAATGATCAAAGAGGACGAAAGTTTTGAGGAGATTTCTAATGATGAAGAATTAGAAGAACTTAAACAAAAAGCAGAAGAAGAAAAAGAGGAGTATGAAAATACACTAAAGAAAGAATATTCTGACTCAGAATCAGCTAATTATAATATTGGTTATGCAAAAGCTAATCTCGAGGGTGTTTTAGTAGAACTTTCTAGAAAGAAATTACAAAAAAAACTTGAAGGCGTAGGGGAAAAAGAAGATAGAGAAAAAATAATATCAGATTTTATAAAAGAGCAATTAATTGAAGAAGCAAAAGAAAATAAAAAAGATGATTTATCAAATATAGAATCTAGTACAGAAAAAGAGCAATACAAGACATCGCTAGAAAGTGATATAGATTTTAAGAGATTTTTGAATATAGCTAATTATTCACCATCAGAAGATACAAGACTGTATGAACAATCAATCGGAATTAAACCCTATGAAGAAGCAAAAAAACATTTTATAAAAGAATTTCCAGAAAAAGCTGAATTTTATGGGATTTTAAAAAATCCAGAAAAGGTAGAAGATATTTCTTTTAATGAGGGAATAGCTAGCGCTAAAAGTGTTGAAGAAATTTGTAATGCTATAAAAACTAAAGAAGCTGTCGTAGGTAGTAGGAAAGTTTATGAAGCTGATGACTTAAACCTAATGATTAGAGAAATTGTTTCAGGTGAGAGGTCGCTGTCTTATATGCCTAGGGTAAGCGGTATTAGAGAAAAAGTCAGAGAAATAAGAGAACAAGAGAGAGAAAAAGAAAGGCAATCAGGAAATGAAAAAATTCAAGAAATTTTCATAGAGCAACCATTAGGTAAGGAAGAAGAACCAGAAAAGCAGGAAGATGATTTTGAGTCGCAAGACGAATCAGAATCAAAAGTAGAAATAGTCTCAAAACTTGGACTAAAAACTTGGCATAAATGGGAAATGTTAACCGATAGATCAAGCGAGAGGGGTTTTATTGAAAAGATGAAAAAGAAAATTGAAAAATTTGAGGCAAAGGTTGTATCTTTGACAGAGGAATTAAATTCAAAAGAAAGACAATTAGTGTCTGAAGAAGAAAAATATCAAAGTGCTATAGGGAAAATTACTGACTCAACAATTTTAAAATCATTCGAGAAAGTCTACAAAGATAAAATTGATAAAATAAATAAAGAAATTGAAGAATTTGAAAAAGATAGAGATAATCTAGAAGAAAAAATCTCAATCAACAAAGAAAAAATTCAAGATTCTGAAGACAGGATTACTGAAATTGAAAAAATATATACAGATAAAATTGATCGTAAAATCTCTGAAATAAAAGATAAATACAATTACTTTGAAATTGAAGAAAGTTTAGAAAAAAATAAAGAGCTTTTAAATAAGTTTATTATGTTTTTAGAAAAAACAAACGACACCATTTCTCAAATAGAAACAGCTTTAGAAAATAAAGATTTACTATCAAAAGAAGACACAAAAGAAATTAAAAATAGATTGAAGAATTTGAAAAAAAGAAAAAAGACTATTTTGAAAGGTGTTAAAAAAATTGCTTCATTTATTAAAATCGATAGTAAGGATTTGATCCGTGTTGAAGGTAAAATATCAAAATTAGAAGTTCTTAAACCATAAATAAAATATGAATACGAAAGAGGAATTATTAAATACAATAGAAGAATTAGAAAAAGAAATAGTTAATATAGAAGATGATATTTTGAATTTGCCAGAAAAACAAAATCGCCAACTTTCTGAAATTGGCGATGATGAAGATTCTAAAGATCTTGAAGATCTTAAAAAACAACTAGATTTAGATTTAGATCAAGAAATTTCTAGACTACTTTAATTATCGAGCGTAATCGATGATTTTGTTTTCTCTGATGACGGTAACTTTTATTTCTCCTGGGTAATTTAAATCGTTTTCAATTTTTTTAGCGATATCTCTAGCTATCTTTTTGGCTTTTAAGTCGCTTATTTCATCTGGCCTTACAAAGATTCTTATTTCACGTCCGGCTTGGAGTGCATAAGAATTTTCAATTCCATCAAATGATTTTGCAATCTCTTCTAGATCTTCGAGACGCTTTAGGTAATTTTCTACAGAGTCATTTCTAGCTCCTGGTCGACCTCCTGATATTGAATCGGCGACATAGACGATGACTGACTCTGGCGTTTCAAATGGATATTCTTCATGATGTGATTGCATTGCTTTGATTATCTTTTCGTCGCAATTAAATTTTTGTAAGATGCGACGACCGATTTCAACATGAGAACCACTAAATTCATGATCGACCGCTTTTCCAATGTCATGTAAAAGCGCACCGGCTTTTGCAATTTTTACATCAACTCCTAACTCTTCAGCAATCATGCCTGACAAGTGTGCCATCTCGATTGAATGTTGCAGAACGTTTTGTCCGTAACTTGTTCGAAAATGAAGTCTACCAAGAATCAGTAAAACTCTTGGATCCAGATTAAAGACGCCAACTTCGAACGCAGCTTGCTCACCTTTTTCTTTGGTAATTTTATCAATTGCTTTTTTTGCTTTACTGACTTCTTCTTCAATTCTACTTGGTTGGATTCTGCCATCTCTGATTAAATTCTGTAGAGCAAGTTTTGCAATTTCTCTACGAACAGAATCATAAGTTGAGATTGTTATTATTCCAGGTGTTTCATCTATTAATAATTCAACTCCTGTTTCTTTTTCAAAAGTTTTGATGTTGCGACCTTCTTTACCGATAATCTTTCCTTTGTCTTCTTCGTTTTCAATTTTGATATTTGTTGTAAAGATGTCTGATGAAACAGATGTTCCAACTCTTTGGATTGCGTCTACCAAAATTTGTCTTGCTTTGTTTTCGAAATGTTCTTTGTTAGAAATTTCTAGTTTTTGTATTCTGACATTCAAGTCTTCAGATTCGTCCTCTTCAATTTCTTTTAGTAATTCTTTCTTTGCTTCCTCTTTAGATAGGGAAGTCACATTTTGTAATTCGTCAGTTTTTTTATCTATTATGTTTTTTAGATTTTCTTCAAGCTTCGAAACTTTTTCTTTTTCTTTTTTAATCTCATCAAATTCTTCATCGATATCAGATTGCCTTTTATCCAAAAAGCTTTCTTTGTCGATAAGTCTGTCTTGAGTTTTTGAAATCTTTTCTTCTTCTTTTTTAATTTCTTCTTTGGCTTCTCTTAAAATTCTCTGGGCGGTTTTTTCTGCTTCAGAAGTTATCTCTTCAGATTTTGTTCTCGCTTCCAAGAGCATTTCCTTTATCTGAATTTCCATCGAACCTTTTTTCCCTAAAGAAACGATGAACCTTAGAAACCATCCAACTGCTATACCTATTAGTCCAGCAGCCGAAGCAATCAACAGCATTATTAATAATTCCATATTTTTTCAAAATCACTTTTTATATCTTGTTAATTTTTTTCTGGGGTTCTGTTCTTTCTGAGATATTTTTTCTGTCGGTCTTTTGTCTTTTTTATCTGAATTTCAAAGTGAATTAAATTTAATTTGTAACAACCTCATATTATTCTTTTTTGTCTTTTTTTCAAGTTGTGTCATCTATAAAAGTGTTTTGCATAGATTCCAAAACAATTTTACCAAAAAATATTTTGTGGATAAGTTTGCTTAAAAAGGCGATTTTTCATCAAAATTTTAACTTTTCTTCATTTTTATTTTAGTTCGATTTGGTATAATACCCCGCCCTTTATATTTAACTTCAGCATTAAAGCGTTGTTTTAGAGTTTTTCAGTGTTTTAGTTTGTGTTAAACACTCGTTATGTAACTCGTGCAAAACATGTCTTTAATTGTCTTATAAAATGTCCTTTTAATTTTTTGCGATAAGGAAACAAAAGAAAAAACAAATAAAAACAAAAGAAAAAGCCCCGAGGTTAACAACTCCTCGGGGCACAAATTCGAGACTAATCGAATCATATCTGGGGTAACCAGCTTTGGACAAAAAGTCTCTCTTTGTTTTTAACAAACAAACGAAGCAGTCCAAACTACAAAAGAACTTCTCCATTCAAAATAGTAGACTTATGATATTACTTTGTCAATAACTCCGTATTTTTTTGCGTCCTCTGCAGACATGAAGAAATCTCGATCAATATCTTTTTCTATTTTCTCTTCTTTTTGACCAGTGTTTTTAGACATAATTTTTATCATATTTTCTTTTGTCTTTTTTATTAATTCTGCGCGAATAATAATATCTGATGCTTGACCCTCTGCGCCACCTAGCGGTTGGTGAATCATTATTTCAGAATTCGGTAATGCAAATCTTTTACCTTTTGCACCAGCTGATAAAAGCCATGCACCACCTGATGCAGCCAATCCAACGCAGACAGTAGAAACATCGTTTTTAATATGATTTATTGTGTCGATCATCGCCAGTGTTGCAGTAACTGATCCGCCTGGTGAATTAATATAAATTTGGATATCTTTTTTAGGATCTTCAGATTGTAAGAATAGAAGTTGAGCAATTACAATATTTGCTGTTTGGTCATCAATTGGTCCACTCAAGAAAATAATATTTTCTTTTAAAAGTCTTGAATAAATATCATAAGCTCTTTCACCAAATTGGCTTTTGTCTATAACTGTTGGAATTAACATATTTTAAAAATTAATTTATTAAAAATGACTTTCGTCAGATACACAAACTTTACAAAATGCTTGGCAATAAATCAACTTGGTGTAACCTATTAAATGTAATTAAAATTATTTTATTAAGGTTATTAAAAATACTAAAAATATTATTTATGAAAATTTCGAACAAAGCACCAAGATTTTTTGTTAGTGAGAATTTGAATTTAGAAGAAGTTTTAATCAAAGACAAAAATATAATTCATCAACTACAAAAAGTTTTAAGAAAGAAAGTTAGTGATGAAGTTGTTCTACTTGATGGAGAAGGAATAGAATCTTTTGGTGTGATAAAAGAGATTTCGAAAAAAGAAGTTGTTCTTGAAAAACAAAAAATGAAAATTCATCAAAAAGAAAATTACGACGATGCTGGAGATGGTCTTGAAAATTTTTCAAAAAAAATAATTTTAGCTCCAGTAATTTTAAAGAAAGATAACTTTGAATTAGTAATTCAAAAATGCACCGAGATTGGTATCAAAAATTTTCAACCAATAATTTCTGAGAGAACAGAAAAAGATAATTTAAATTTTGAACGCTTGGAGAAAATTTCTCGTGAAGCGTCAGAACAATCAGAAAAGATTTTCTTACCAAAAATTTTTGATACGAAAACTCTTGAGAAATTTTTAATAGAAAAAACACAAAACAAAAATGAAAATAAAATTTATGCACTTCAATTTAATTCTGCAAAAATTGAAATAAATAAAATCAAAAACTTTTCTAAAACAAATTCAGACAAAGAATTAATTTTTCTTGTCGGACCAGAGGGCGGATGGGGTGAAGAAGATTTGAAATTATTTGAAAAATTTAATTTAGAAAACATTTCACTAGGTAATCAGATTTTAAGATCAGAAACCGCCTCAATTTCTCTCAGTTCTTTACTTTTGTTGTAGATATTGTATATTCTAAATTGATGTTCATTGTAAATAAAAACCGTGTCGGACAGAGACCTGTGCTTGTCATAGTTCTTTGTGGTAGCTTCAAACCTACTGGTCGTAATAATCCATCATATTGTCCAGCTCCTCAAGAGTTTTTTGACGAATGTCGTCAGGAACAATATAATGAGCACGATAATCAGCTCGACAAAGCGCTTCGTGCGCTAGAAGAGTATGATGAAGTTATTATAACTAGACACCGCAGTCATAAAGTTGTTTTTAACAACCAAGAACAAGCGGTGGCAGGTAAGATAAAGAGGATGGCGCCAACTAATGTTCGCTTCATTATTAAAATTCCTGACCTGATGAAAATCCTAGGGGATACTTTTATCAAGTCTGGTTCTGGTGAATCGAAAAATAGTTATGCGAATTCTTCTGCATAAGTATAATCCAACAAACAAAAAGAGGGGATGTCTAACCCCTCTTTTTTTCTTTACTTATTTTTCTATTATTGCAATTCGACTATTTAATGTTTGCCAAAAAATCGAATACCTTTTCATTAGTTAGCGCATGAGTTATATATACTTTTGCATGCTCTTCGTTTATATCTTTGTGGTGCTCTTTTAGATGCTCTAATTCTTTTTTGATTCTATCTTCGTCCGGTTTGATTTCTTCTTCCTTTGCAATTTTAGGAAGGATTAAGTCAGTCTTTACTCTTTTCTCTGCATCTCCACGCCATTCTTTCTTTAGATCTTCCTCAGTTTTATTGATTTGTTTCAAGTAGTCGTCGAGGTTCATTTTCATTTGTTCAATTTGAGCTTTGAAATTTTGTGACATCTTCTCCACCTCTTCATCTATTAATACTTCTGGTAAATCAACTTTTGCCTCTTTTATAATATTTTCAATAATTTCGATTTTGCGACCTTGGTCTGCTCGCATTTCCTTATCTTTTTGCATATTTTCACGCAATTGTTTTTTGAAGTCTTCTACACCTTTGAAATCACCCAGAGTTTTAATAAATTCGTCATTTAATTCTGGTAGATTTTCCTTCTCTTTTTCATCAACTTCTTCACCGCTAGTCTTTTTTTGCATATAAGAAGCTTCTGCTTTTTGTTTTCTGATGTAGTCTATGTATTCATCGATTTCTTTATCGGTAACTTCAATTTTTTCAGCAGGCTTAACATCTTTTGCAATTTTTTTATAATCAGGAAGTTTAACTTCAGGCATTAATGCAAAAGTAGCTTTGAATTCGAGCTCTTCATTAGGGGCCATTTTAGTAATTTCTACTTTTGGATTCGTAATTGCTTTAATTTTTTCTTCAATGACTAGGACAGGCAGAATTTCGTTCAATACTATATATGCTTGCTCTTGGAAAATAGCCATTTCTCCAATTTTTTCTACAGCAATTTTTTCTGGAACTTCTCCTTTTCTAAAACCTTTAACTTCAAGGTCTTTACTTGCATATTTTATAGCTCTTTCTCTAAAATTATTGAAAAAGTCTTTTTCAACCTTTATATTCAGCGAAAGTTCTTTATTTTCTTCTTTCTTATCTATTATTTGATATTTTTTTTGTTCTGACATTTTTTAAATTTTGTTATTAAATAATTATCTTATAGGGCAGAGTCTAACTTATATGAAAACTTTTGCAAATTAAAAAGTTTGTTAATTATATCTTTTAAATTATTATTATATCTAAAAAATCTAATCAAGTTCGGCCTCTATTTCTCTTTGAATTTGGTCTAATTCAGTGTCGATATCGTCTAAATTAGTTTTATTAATTTCAGCCTCTATTTCCAAGAGTTCTTCGTCTATATTTGAGGAATTTTTAGATACTAAGTCCACATTATTAAAATAATATATCCCGCCTAGAATAATTAAAATAATTACTATTATTGAACCAATAAGTGGTCCAACTGTTCCTTCTTCTTTTGGTTTGGTATTTGGGGTATTTTGCATTTGTTCTATTTCTTTTTCTTTAAAATCTTTATCCTCTTCCATAATATTTATATTTTAATTAGTAATTTTTTGGATTGTTTATTCTAAAACTTCTTCATCTGAACTAGGTATTTTTTCTAAAGTTTCGTTTTTTAGTATTTGGATAAGGTTTTTAATTTGTTGTTGGGTATTTGTTGTTGAGGTTTTAATTTGTTCTATGATTTCTCTAATTTCTCCTTGTGATATTTCAGATTCAATTCTCTCTTCTATTAAATTTTGTGCTTCTATAATATCGATATTTAAATCTTCAATTAATTCTCTTGTTCTTATGATTTCAATTTCGGTCTCTTCTAGTTCAATTTCAAATTTTTCTGAAAAGAATTCCGCTTTTTCTTCTATCCTATTAACTGTGTTACTCAATCTTTCATTGACTTGATTAAAACGATTAAAAATAGACACAACCAATCCTCCAACTCTTTTTTGAGTATTTTCACTTAGCTTTACTTTTCTTCTCTCTTGAACCTTGTTGGTTGCAACCCCATTTACACCTTCTATTTGTCTTTGTCTCTGTTGATTTATTTTCTCTATATTTTGTTTTTGTTGCTCTAAAATTTCTAAAGATTCAAAAGGTCTTTGAGCGTTTGTTGTTGTAAAAAAAGATAACACAACAACTAACATAATTATTTTTGATAAAGTTTTCATGAAGATTTATTAATATTCTAATAAGTCCTATTATAACTCCTTTAGAAATAAAAACAAAAAACCGCGCAGTTGGCGCGGGTTTTTGTTAGTTTTTATAAAATTTAATTATTCGAAATCTTTGTCATTAAATTTTTCGTTGTATATTTCAATTGATTTTTGGATTGCTTCATGCGCTTCTTTTACTCCTTTTTTGCCTTTTATTTCTACAACCGCTCTTTCACCGTCACTCTTTAAATGTTTATAAGTTTCAAAGAAGTGAATGATTTCTTTTAATTTGTGTCCATTTATTTGATCGATATCATGGGTATCTTCCCAGCGTCTATCTTTTTCAGGAACACTAATTATTTTGTAGTCAGATTCTCCGTCATCAATCATTTCAATGACCGCTACGGGTCTAACTTTTACTAAAATACCTGGGTGTAATGGAAAAGTCGTCAAAACAACAACATCTAGTGGGTCGTTATCTTCCCAAAGAGTTCTAGGGACAAAACCATAATCAAAAGGATATGGAGCCGATGTATAATTTGCTCTATCAAGAGAAATAAGACCAGTCTTTTTATCAATTTCGTATTTGTTGTTTGATCCATCTGGGATTTCAATGATAACGTTAATTGTTCCATCTTTTTCGTATCCGTGTGGAATTTCATGCCATAAGTTCATAGTTCTTTTTAGTTAATTTATTAATTCAAGAATTATAACAAGAAGATTACTCTTCTTCATCTGTCTTTACTTCTTCATCTTTTTTCTCCTCAGTAATTACTTCTTCAGCTGCGTTTTCACCTTCAAGTGATTCGATATCAATTTTCCACCCGGTAAGTTTTGCGGCGAGTCTAACGTTTTGACCTCCTTTACCAATCGCCAAAGATTGTTGCTCTGAGCTAACAACAACACGAGCTTTTTTCTCTTCTTCGTTCACATCGATTTCAATAATCTTTGCAGGTGACAATGCCTCGTTGATAAACTCTGCTGGGTCTTCTGACCATTCGATGACATCAATTTTTTCTCCACCTAATTCAGACATAATAGTAGTTACACGAACACCTCTTTGTCCAACCAATGCTCCAACTGGGTCGATACCTTCATCTTCTGAATAAACAGCAACTTTTGATCTTGATCCAGCTTCACGAGCGATAGCTTTAATTTGAACAATTTCAGTTGAAAGTTCTGGAACTTCCGCTTTGAAAAGTTCTGCTAGGAATTTAGGGTGTGATCTAGATAATTTTAGAAAAATACCTCTTGGGGTTTCATCTACTTTGAATAAGTAGGCACGAACGCGTTCACCTTGTCTGAATCTCTCTCCTGGAATTTGCTCATTATAAGCAAGCATTCCAATCGCACGACCCATATCAAGATAAATTGTTCCTCTCTCGACTCTCTCGACTGTTCCCGAAACAATTTCACCTTCTTTTTCGCCATATTCTGACATCACAGAAGTTTTTTCGGCTTCTCTGATTTTTTGGGTGATGACTTGTTTTGCAGTTTGAGCGGCAATACGACCAAAATCATCTTTCTTTTCTAGTGGGAAAGTGACTTCGTCTTCAATTTCAACATCTTTTTTGATAAGTCTAGCTTCTTCAATCAAGATGTGATGTTCTGGATTGTAGCGGATTTTTACTTCCTCGTTTTCTTCAAGGTTTGTAGCATCGTATTCCTCATCTTCCATTATTACATTTTCTTTGTCTACTACAATTTTTGTTTGCCAAAATTCCACATCACCTGTGTCTGTGCTGAATTTAGCCTTTATAATTTGACCTTTTTTACCGTATTCTTTTTTATAAGCGGTTCCAAGAGCGATTTCGATTGCTTCGATTATTTTCTCCTTTGGTATACCCCTTTCTTCCTCAAGCTGTGATAAAACAGCGTTTATTACTTTTAAATCAAACATATTTAATTGTGTTTAAGCCTTTAAATTTTCGATAAAAAGGCGGTTTTTCTAAAATTTTTCAAAAAAATTAGCTCGCCTGCTCTGGCGAACTTCTTTTCCTGTATATCTAGGATATTAACAGTTTTTTGCAAAAAGTCAATTTAGATTTCTGTTTATATCAGTGCATAACTTTTCTATCCTCACTAAATTTTGATACAATATACACAATATGAAAAAGGACTTTCTAAGATTCACCATCTTAACAATATCATCTCTAGTTTTAGCAATGATTCTAATGTTCGGAATCAGTTTCAACAACAATCAAATACAAGCACAATCAGATCTAAAAGAATTAAAAGGGTATGCTTGGTCATCTAACATAGGTTGGATATCAATGAACTGTTCTAATGATAATAGTTGTGGTAAATCAGATTATAAAGTAATCCTAGACGAAGACACAGGTAACCTAACAGGATATGCTTGGTCATCTAATGTTGGTTGGTTGCAGTTTGGTGGTCTGTCTGATTTTCCAGAAGGAAATGGAACTCAATCAATAAATGCCAGAATAAATCCTGATACAAATGAAATGGAAGGGTGGGCGAGGTTCTTGAGTTTTGGGGATGATGTGATTATAAATAATATTCCTGGGGGTTCAGACGTTATTGTTGAACCTATAAGTAGTAAGAATGGTAAGAATGGTGTAGCTAGTATATGGTCGCCAACTATATATTGGTCTTCTAAAATTTATACTCCTGACAGTGTTTATTCCGGTCAAGTTTGGCCAAAGTATTTTCATATAACTTGGGATGAAAATACCCAAACGCTAACTGGAGAAGCAGATTCAACAAATATGGTTATGGATGGTTCTCATTTAAATTCAACTTCTATTAGAAGAATCATAAAGACTAGTTCGCCAGTTGAAGTTGAAATTGTAGTTGATGAAATTTATTCGTCATCAAATGATATCACAAGTGATTTATATATTTTAGATTTAGAAAATTATTCTAATGATGATACCGTTGGTTTTAACCAAGGGCATACACCTTATGATTTTTCTGATGTTGTCTTTGTTCCTAATGATAAAAATATAAGATATAGTGGATTCTAGGATTATAGAAATTCATTAAAAGCGGGAACTTATAATATAATTTTGCAACCTGGTACTTATGGAATTACAACATCTGGTTATTCAGCTTATTCACATATTTCTCCTAATATTAGGCAGTCTTGGACTATGAATTTTCAAGAACCGGGCATTTCTTTATTAGAAACTGAATATTATTTTGCTCAATCTGTCCAAAACCAAGAACTCGCCTGGGACGGCTGGGTATCACTATCAGGTAACACATACGGACCAACAAGAGACAACAACAAAATATCAGGATATGCATGGGGAGATGATGTAGTGGGATGGATTGCTTTTGATAACAATCTCGATCAGGTAACAATCGAAGAAGCAACAGCACAATGTGGTCCTGTAA
>JAACPR010000012.1 GCA_009995365.1 Candidatus Parcubacteria bacterium
TGTTAATATTTCAGGAACTGAACTAACTTTGAAATGTACTGATTCATCAAATAACCTTAATTCTGCACCGAAATTATTATCCAACCCATCTACTGGCATCATTCCACCTACTGCATATGTAACAAGAGGTGAAGTATCTAAATTATCAACAGTAAAACCAATATTTGGCATACTATTTTCTACTATTTCAGATACAGATATTCTGAAAGGGACTTCAAAATCCAATTCTGAATAACCGTCTTTGATATTAATTTTTACATTATTATCAGAAATAAAATTACCTTGCGATATTCTGTCAGAAGTATTCACTAACATTTCTTTAAATATATCCTCCTTACTTTTCAAGAAAAAAGGATTTACTTGCATATAAGCAAATACTGAACCGGCTCCAACACCAACTAGGACAACTAGTGCAATTATAATTTTTACAATTTTACTGCCTCCATTATTTTGTGTTTCAATTTCTGACATTCCAGACATTCCAGAATTAGATTCTGGTGATGGCGGGAAATCCGTACCGACATTTTGGTTACCAGCACTTGATTCTGGCTGTTTTACATCTTCAAATTCATTCATATTTTTAAATTAACTAATATACTTATATATTAGCAAATTTGATATTATAAATTATAATTTTGTTTGTTTTTTGTGGATATCTTATTTACAACTATACCCTTCTAAGCCACCTAAAAAGAGCTCATTCCTGTTTTTTCCATAATTCTATATTGGATATATTTTAACCATGATTCGTCCTCATGCTCTTGATAATCTAAACTGTAATTAGCATCTTTATTATTCCATATCTTATCGAAATATTTTTTGGCTTGCTGTATTGCTTGAACTGAATTTCCAGACACCTTTACATTTGTCTCCAGATTATAATCATGGATATTTCTTTTTGTGAAATTAGCAGAGCCAACAAACATTTCTTCTGTATCACCTCTTCCAACTATTAAAATCTTACTGTGGCATTGTTCTCCGTTTGTATTACACCATCTCAGTTTAAAATCAGAATCAAGTTTTTTGAATTCTCTAGCGACCGCAACATTTGGAACACCATTCTTTTCCCTACCAAAAGCATCTTTGTTTGGATCAAGAACTATTTCGACATCAACTCCTCTAGCATGCGCTTTTTTAATTGATTTTACTATTTCCCTATCTGAAAAATAAAACATCAAAAGTTTTATATAGTCTCCAGAATTTGTTTGATCTATCGAATCAACAATCGATTTTTTAATTTTCTTTTCAGTTAAAAGTTGCACTTTGACATCGCCATCACTATCTTTATACAAATCATAATTTAGCGTCATATCGATATCTCCAGAAAAATTAATTACCGCGAATTCACTTTCTAGAATATCTCTCCAGATATAGTCATTAATTTTCACCGCCACATTACTATGAGCGCTTGATCCATCGTGTGGATTTGCAGAAGTTACAAGTGAAGACATTTTTAACATTTGATTACCTTCTGAATCTACAGATGTATAGTCAGCTACAATTACTTTTCTGTGATTAGCTTTAAAATTTAAGAGAGAGAAATATTTTTTTAATCCCACTTTAGGACCTTCTTCAACAAAAGGGTTTGGTAATTTTATAAAATCTACAGGTAAAAATTGCAGGACCGATCTCCAGACACTCGAATAGATCGGATTACTATCCCTAAGCTTGTATAAATTAGTTTCAACAACATCAATACCAGCTGAAGTCAGTCTACTAAGTTGCTCTGATTCCACACCACCATAAACCTGATTGAATGGGTCTGTTATAAAAATAATATTTATTTTTGGCTTTTCATTTTTTTTATCAATTAGTTTTTGTGTTAATTCACTAGAAAGTTTCCGATAAGAATCACCTTCCTTTCCTTTGAAATCATTAAAAAGAAACATATCTATCAAAATGAAATTTTCAGCTTTTTCTATCATTGAAAAGACTTCATCAAATATTTCTTGATCTGACACTCTTTCATTATCTGAATTTAAGTAAGTTAAGTCCGACAAAAAAATTACTGAATCATTAGGGACATTAAAAATATTCCCCTCCGTAGATAGTCCATCTGGTAGAGGTTTATATATATTAAAAATTCCGACTAAAAAAATGCCCGCGATTATTGTGATTGCCAACTTTTTCTTCATTAAAATAAATTATACTCTACATAAAAAATTAAAGCACCCACTTTATAAAGATAATTATTGAGAACCGATGCTAAATTAGTTTTTTAAAAACTATCTAAGGGGACCAAATCTAGACAATCAGAAAACTTTACTACATCATCTATATGTAACTCGACAAACTCTTCTGATACAGAAATAGAACCTTTTTCGTCAAAGATAAAGTTAGCTACTGCGCCACACTTAACATCTTCGCTAAAATATTGATCAAAAATAAAATTCCCTAGTGAATAATAAATATATTTATCTTTATATATTTCCTTGCTTTGAATTACATGCGGATGCGTTCCAATGACTAAATCTGCACCAGCATCTACAAAACTATGAGCTAAATTAATCTGTTGTTCATTCGGTTTTTTAAAATATTCTTCACCCCAATGAGTGTAAACTACAATATAGTCTGAATTATTTTGCGCTTCTTTAATATTTTTTATAGTTTCATTGGCGTCTGGCCTTATAAATTGATTGTAGGACATAAAAGAAAATTTAATGTCCTTTATTTTATAAGATAAGATTTTTCTGTCATACGGATTACCAAAATAACTGATATTATTTTTAATTAAGTTATCCAAGGTTTGCTCTATCCCCGAATTTCCAAAATTACTTATATGATTGTTGTCTAGAAAAACCAACCTTATATTTGCATCGTATAATTTTTTTGTGACTTTAGGATCAAAAGTGAAAGTGTATTGTTCCAAGTTAAGCTTTTCCTTGTAAATAGTTTGATGATCAGATATAGGTCCTTCTAGATTCCCTACGACAAGGTCATGTTCGTTAAATCTTTCACTAACAAAATCAAAAAGATGTTCATAGTCTGTTTCTTCGGCAATTCTCCTTATTTGCCTATCAAACATCATATCGCCGATAAAAGAGATGCTGACTTCTGTATTTTTCTCTTCTTCTGAAATTGGTGAGGGTGAATCCTCTACTGGATTCAAAGGCTCACTAGTATTCGAAAGTGGTTTTGATTTACCTGAATATTTATCTAAAAAATCAATTCCTGTATTTGTATTACTAATAAAGATGAGTAGAACAAATCCTAAAAATACGAAGGAAAAAATACCAATAAATATATTAAATATTTTATTAGATAACAAAAAATTAAAATTAAACTTCATATGATTAGATTGTTAAAACTGCATATTACCAGCTACCACCTCCGCCTCCACCACCTCCGCCTCCGGAGCTGCCTCCACCTGAAGATGACCCTCCTGATGAACTAGAAGGTGGTGTCACAGAAGAACTTAGAGCACTATTAAGACCCCCAAGCGCACCTACACTGAATGATTTCCCTGATGTTGATGAATACCAATCTAAATTCTCGCCGTAAATTCCTTCAAATTCTTTTGTCCATTTTTTCTCTAGTCCAAAAACCATTGCATAAGGTAGAAGTTTTTCAAATAAGACTGGAGTTTTTTCTGGTGCGTTAGCAAATGCTATTCTTTCTTTTTCCGACATATCAATATATTTGTATAAACCATTTATATACCAAGAAGCTTTAAAGCCTTTTTCAGTGTAAGCAGGAACATTTGAAATAAGTAAAATAATCATAAAAGCCAAAATTATCATAGATAATGGGAATATAAACCCAAAATTCCATGGTAAAAATGGTAACAAAATAGAGACAAGAGCAACAAAGAATACCCCTGGATTAATAGCTAAAAAAAGCAAGAGAATTACAACCCCTATTTTTTTATTTGAAATATAACTAAAATAATTCACTAAGTTAGATTGGCCTGATTCAATATTTGCAGATATTTTTTTAGCTATCTTATCTATTTTATCACCATCTATATACCCATTATCAATTATTCTTTGTGCGTAAAAATTGTACAAAGAATTAGAAAGTTTTGTCATTGTAAGGGTGATAAAAATAGAATCAAAAAAACTTTTTTCTTCACCCTTATAAACAGCTTTTGAACTACCTATTTTTTTAATCAATTTGATTTTGGTTATTTCTTCAATAAATTCTTTTTCGACACCTTCCGGCAAATTAGAGAATTTCTCTAGTTTTTCAAAAGTATAATCACCATCATCTTCAATTATTTTTATATACCTGTTTACCGCGGCCCAAACAATTAAAGCAGATAAATCCTTATCGTTGGAAGTCTTACCGTCATGAAAGAAACTGGCTTCTATTAAAGAAAATTCTCCAGGGTCAAATTGAACTTGTTCAGGATTATTCCGTTTAAAATTTTTATATAATTTACTAATCCCATATTTAAGACCAAAAAATTTTCTAAAGAACAGAAATGCTAAAAATATAGAGATAGGAATAAAAATATAATTGTATATTATACCGAAAATATTATACAAAAGACCTTTACCCTCGATTATTCCCTTATCAAATTCCAAATCAATCGTTACACCTTCTCCTGTATTCAAATATAAATTATTATCCGTTCCATATTCAACGATGTTCCCAGAAACAGAGAAAGAACCACAATTATTTTCTTCCCCTCTTAATCCACAATATTCATAATTATCTATCTTATTTTCAATCCTTTCAGGAAATTTTATTGTTGCGACAACTTCCCTAATATAATCAACATCCCAAATCATTACCAGTTAAATTCCAGTAAAATTCATCATTATCTTCAAAAAAACCAATAACATTATCGACTTTATATTTAATAACATAAGTTTCTATAATTTCTGCATATTCATCAGGATCACCGATTTTTACATTTAGACCACTATATGTATCTTTTGTGTAGTTATATTCATTACCAGATTCATCAGTTACACTTATGAGTTTTAAATCTATAGGTAAATAATTACCCTTCGCTTTAAAGTTATCTGGAATTTCTCTATAGATACCGTGTCTAAAGTTACTATCGAAATGATATTCTATTTCTTCTGTTACTATTGCTGAATTATCTTTTTGAAGTTCAATATCGACATGAAATTTTTCTATCGAATCTGCATAAACAAAGCTAACCGGTAAAAAGATAAAAGCTAATAGTGTGGCGATTTTTTTCATAAATAAATTATAACTCTATTTAAAAATAAAAAACATCTTAGTTATAAAGGTGCTCTTTTGCTTGCCGTATGCTAGCGCGGGCTCTCGAAGCGTTGATAGAAATAGTCTACTAAGAATATAATTCACTATGCGAACCAATATCAATCAAAATAATCACCTCTTTTTGCGATCTATCAAAAACAACCCTAATATCACCAGATAAATTAAAACTCCACAAACCTTTTAGATTTCCACCAGATAATTTATGAGTTTTTAAAATTGGATGATTAAAATCTTCAATAAATATTTCCATTCTTTTTTCAAACTCTTTTTTAATTTTAGCAGATTGTTTTTTAAACCTCTTGTCAAATTTTTTATCAGTAATTATTTGCATAAATTACGAATTAAGATGTTTCATCAAATCTTTAACATTATCAAAAGGACCAGAAGTCTTTCCTTCCGCAAAATTTTTTCTAGCTTCTATCACAAGATCTTCTAGATAAGGAGTGATTTTAGGCGCCGAAGATAATTCTAATTCGCCCGTTCTAGCAAATTGTTTTAACGTAGCATTAACAACCGAACTCAATGATAAACCTAATTCTTCAGCCATTTTTTGTGCTTGTTTTTTAACTGAATCATCTATCTTTAAATTAACTTGTGTTTTCATATACCATAAGTATATATTAATGGTATATCTTGTCAAGACATAATTTTAGAAAGATTTTAAACAAAAGACACCCTATTTATAAAGGTGTCTTTTGCTTGCACTGAGTTTGCGCGGGCTCTTGGAGCGTTGTTGGAACTAGATTACTTTTCAGTTTTAGATTGACTAAAAATATACCTACCGAAAAACAAGCCTAAAAGCAAAGAAATTATATTTGTGATGATTAAAATTAAATTAGTATTTTTCTCTTTTGGTTCTTGTTCAAAAAAATCTTTAGAAGTAGTTGATACTATTTTTTCTTCTTGTTTTATACTGTCAGAATTTGTTGCACTTGTATCAATAACATAACCACGAGACTCTTCAGACTGAAAATATTTTGATTCATATACTTTTAATGAACCCTCATCATAAGGCACTTCATCAAAAACCAAGAAGGACTTACTACCTTTAATATAAAATAAGTTTGATACATCTTTATCTATACTATTAACATCCTCT
The DNA here is from genome assembly GCA_009995365.1 of Candidatus Parcubacteria bacterium. Lineage (GTDB taxonomy): Bacteria > Patescibacteriota > Minisyncoccia > Phycocordibacterales > JAACPR01 > JAACPR01. The sequence goes on from JAACPR010000012.1 coordinate 6,296, forward strand.
AATACAATAATGGAGTCGGATATATATCCATTTTCCCAACAGTCAGGTCTGTACGATCCTAATAACATTATCTTTTTTTCAAATCCAGGAATAGTATACCCATTAAAAATAAAAGGTTCATCTTCTCGGTTACAACTGTTTATCTGTTTATTATCAATAATCTTTCCATCTTGATATATATCAACTGAATAAATTGATGTAAAAGGAATATCTTCACCAAAGCCTTCTGTATAAATATCTTCTAAAAAATTAACATCTATTGTTATGTTGTTTTTATTAAGATTAATTCTTTGTAGTTTTTTAAAATCTTCTGTTATCTCATTGATTTTTTGATCTGCATGTTCAAACCACCCTACACTGTCGTATTCTATACCTGTATCTTCAAGTAAAGAAAATGCTTCATTACAAGATAGAATAGTCTCTTTTTCTTTGTTTACTAAAGAAAATTTTTCTAAAAACGGAGGACATCCCCTACCACCATAATCTAAGACGGTATAATAAATTGATTCATCTATAGGATTATATTTAAAATCATAAAACACTATTGGCCCACCGACGGTAGCATATAGATTAATTGGTAAGAAAAATAAAAAAAATATTGGTATAAAAAATTTCATATAAAAATATTATATCCTATATCAAACAAAAAACACCTCATTTATAAAGGTGTCTTTTGCGTGCCGTATGCTAGCGCGGGCTCTCGGAGCGTTGTTGGGACTAAAACATTATTTTTTTAAAAAATCAAACAACATTAATATGAAATCTTCAAAACGATTCATGTCGACTTCCCAATAATTTTCTGCTTTTCTTAGATTTTTGTAATAAATTTGTCTATTTTCAAAATAATAATTTTCAGTTTGTAAAAACCAAATATTTTCACCTTTTTTTTGAGATATAAACCATTTTTCTAGTAATCTAGCAGATCTACCGTTCCCGTCCAGAAATGGATGTATTAAAGCAATTTCTAAATGAAGCCAAGCGGACCAAAATATGATTTCAGAATCTGACAGTTTACTTTTTATCAGTTCATCTACAATATTAAAGAGTTGTTTCATTTCATTTTTAATTAGGAAATGTTCTGGACCAGAATATACTAATCCCTTTTTTCCAAATACACCAACAGGTTCTTGTCTGTAATTACCTTGTCTAGATGTAGAAAGAATATGTTTGGATAATAGTTTGTGAGATTGTAAAAAATTTTTCTCATTCAACTTGTTCGATTCAGCAAAATCATACGCCTCGACTAAATCTTTGACTTCTGATAATTCTTTTTTAGAAAATCTAGATAAATTATCCTGATTGACAAAAGAATTGATATCAATAGAAACTCCTTCAATATTTGATGAATAAACAGCACTACTCTGCAGCATAAAATCTAAATCATGTTTACTATCAGAAATTGTAGGGATTTTTAGTTTTGAATATTTTTTTAAAAAGACGGGTAATAAATTACCCTTTGCAAAATGAAAATCTTCTGCGGTTCGGGTATATTTGTACTCTGGATTTAATGAATAGACAGTAAGTGGTGATTCTCCTTTTTTGATAATAAATTTATCTGCCAATAATTCTTTTAGATATCGGTGAATTATTTGAGTAGATAAATTCAATTTAATAGAAATATCCGTAGCACCCAAATCACTCTTTGAAAGTAGATTTAAAATTGCTAATCTGGTATCAACTTTTTTCATATATATTAAGTTTACTATAAACCCAATTAAAATCAATTGAGTTTATAGTAAAAATATCCAATAGACGCGTTCGTGGACGTTGTTGGGACTAGGTTACGGAGGAATAAGTTTAATCTTCAAACACATCAACTGGAATAGATATATCTGAAAACTTAACCTCCACAACATTAGATGATTCAACTTCATTGTATGATATATACTGTGCATCACTTCTTTTTTTAAAATCATCAATATTAAAGATATAAACATAACCAGAGCTATCATCATTAATTTGTTCTGACGTGTCTCTATTAAAAGACAGTTTAATTTCATCTCCTTCTGTATGAAATCTGCTGTGAAAATTATCTGGAGCATTTTTTCTAGTAACGGTTGCCATAAAAATAGCAATATCTAAAATGGGAGTTGAATGAACACCAGGCTTATCATCATTAAGTCTTTTACCTGCTTTGTCGTTATAAGCTTGTCTTGGAACAAAAACAGAATTTATATATTCAGAAGAACCGTGAAAAAGATACTTTCCTGTTTTTTCTAATTCTCTTAATTCATTAATTTTCATAGAAATTATTTTAACATTAAATTAATTTAGAATATTTATTCCAAAATTTTATAAGCTTTTTAGGACATCTTTCGTCGACTGTTTTGTTTATATTAGAAATTGAGACTCCTTTAAATTTACCAAAATAATATTTAAAAATATCTTTTTTATTTTTATTTTGTAATTGGTATTTAACATTTAACCAATGAAATTTTTGCAGAAAAACTAATACTACAGTGTCATCTGGAAGTTTTTTAATTATTTTAGATATATTATCTGACATAACTTTTTCGCGAAGATATATATAAACCCACCAACCAAAATGAACACCTCTTCTTTTAGGAAGATCCAATCTATTCCAACCATTATCTATTGTTATTTTAAGTAGACCAGATGGACCATCTACATTATAAAGTTTCACATCATGTCCAGATTTCCAAAGTTTGACTATATTATCAAAAACTAAGATATCAGACTTAACCCATCTATATTTTTTAGAAACCTTTAATAACATCTTTTGATATTGTTTTACTTTTCCAAAAGGTTTTTTATTAATTGGAAACTTATTGAAAAGTTCGACATCTTTGTTATCAAAAGGTGCCTCAAAAAAGATTACATCTGGTTTCTTTCTTAAAACAGCTTCGGCTTGGCGAGTATCAATCTTGTTGGATTCTTTACAAGAATATTGAAATATTTTCATACAAAAATTCTAGCACTTTATGTTAAGTGCATAAAGTTCATTATATTCATTTGCGCGGGCTCTCGGAGCGCTGTTGGAACTAAATTATAATTGAGAAAGGCCAGTAAATACAACAGGGAACGCTAATAAGATATTTATAACCATTAAGAAACATAATCCAAGATATAATTTAAATAAATTATTGTATTTTATGGTCTTATAAAATAAGAAAATACAATATATTATTGTTAAATTTACAAAGAAAACAAAAATTATTGTTAAGTAATCCGAAGATATCATTTCATTTTCTTGTATTAAATATATATCAACAGTTAGCAGAGGAATTATTATTAAAATATTCAATAAAAATAAAATAATTTTAAGCGCATTTTTCATAGCCAAATTATAACCCCACCCCAAACAAAAAACACCCTATTTATAAAGGTGTCTTTTGCTTGCGCTGAGTTTGCGCGGGCTCTCGGAGCGTTGTTGGAAATAATTTATTCCTTTGAATCCATAATCTCTTTAGCCATAGCTTGTATAGTAGATTCGTCTATATCAAGATCAGGACTCAATGTAATTTCACTATATTCTTTACCTTCTGCAATATTTGCTAATTTTTCAGAATCAAGACTAGACAATTCTTCTTTTATTCTTCCTATTACCTCTTCTCTATTTGGTGTTGGTACGCCTTCATGCATAATAATTTTATTAACTTATAATTTTTAATTATATACTTTCTTCATAAAATTTCCATATACTATCCCAAACTTCTAAATATGCATTTGTTTCATCATTTGTAAGTTTTTTATTTTTTGATTTTATTTTTAATAACATATCATTGTTATGGTTTTTATATTCTTCTATTTTTTTGTAAAGGTCTATACCAAATCCTAACTTTTTCAAAAAACACCCCTCTAGAATAATTATATCTTCATCACTAGATTCTATTTCTTTTTTTATTTTTTCTTGGTTGTAATATTTATCTAAAAAATTCTTTATACCATCCTCCCCTTTTGCAATATTTACAAAATCTTTTTCAGAGTAACACCTAAATGCATCTAAATGCACAACTTTTACATTTTTATATTTTTCTTTTAAGTATTTGGATAAAGACGATTTACCGACACCACTCTTTCCATCTATTCCTATAATATATTTACCATTTAACATCTATAGATAATAACTCTCTTTAAACAAAAAAACACCTCATTTATCAAGGTGTCTTTTGCGTGCCGTATGCTATGCGCGGACTCGTGGACGTTGTTGGAACTAGGATTAAATGACTTGATTATTGTCCAAGTTCAAAATTATATCTTGTTGTTCCAACTTCTAAATCTGATATATTTATTCTAATTAATTCATCCTTTTCTTCAGCAAATCTTAACTCATTAAGTGCATATATTATTATTTCTATATTATTATCACTAGATACTATATTTCCAACATCAGAAGAAATTGAGTCAATAGCAATATCTATATAATTTAATTTACTTGGCTTTATTAAAGATTCACCTATTATATTTTTTGTAAATATATTTTTTGTAGAATTAACATATTTATTTTTAACAGTAAAAATTTCAACATCATTCATTAGGACTCTTGCTTCAATCCCTTCAGCAGCTTGTAAAACTATTTGGTAGTAATCAAATACGCCTTTTAGTAAAGGCTGTATGTTTATTTGTTGTGATGTATTATTTAATGGTTTTGCCCTAAGAATTTTTACTCCTTCTTCGTTTGTCGGTATCCACTCACCATTTTCTTTTTTAAGATAAATGAATTGAGTATTTCTAAAATCAAATTCTTCATTATATTCAATCAATACATCAACAATTACCGTATCATTTTGTAAATCAAAAGTGGTATTATCAGAATTTAGCAATTCTTCTGTAACATCACCAAAGACAAGTTTTAACAACTCTGACTGATCTATAATTTCTTCATCTGTAAGATTGCCAGGAATTAAATCTCCTAATTTTTTTCTAAATTCATCAACATTTTTATTAATAGAGAAATCTTTAATAACTTTCTTCATTTCCAATATATTAGAGATTATTTTATCTTTTTCATTTTCTAAGAATAATTTGTTATCATTCATATTATTTATATTATTATTTGGTAAATTATTTATGAGAGTATCACTATTCTCTAAGAAATTTTCACTCGTTACATCTTTAACAGCAGAATCATCTGGATTATTTAAAAACATCATACCTCCCACTAATAAAGATATTATAACTATTAAAATAATTATTATTAATAAATATGATTTATTTTTATTCGACTTCTCCTCTAATTGAGGAGGTATTTCAAAATTATTTTCTGATTCCATGGTTATAGTATAACTAATACAAACAAAAAAACACCTTAGTTATAAAGGTGTTTTTGCGTGCTGTATGCTAGCGCGGGCTCTCGGAGCGTTGTTGGAACTAGGATTATCCTTTAAATAAAGATGTTATAAAAGATATCAAGGAAAATCCTGCTGTTATTATCAACATAACGTAGAGAATATTAAGAAAGATATCTACGGATTCTTCAAGAGTGTAGACTTCTACAACATTTAAAATACCTAACAAAACAACTGACAAAACTAATAAAGAAATTGCTGTTAAAATTATAATTTTTGGGTCTGTAAAATATTTTGTGTAAATGAGTTAATATAGGAATATTAATCATTAATCACAAA
>JAACPR010000005.1:0-7288 GCA_009995365.1 Candidatus Parcubacteria bacterium
TAGCTCTAATCTTTCCAGAGAAAATTAAGATATGATTTTCTCTGGAGAAAAAGCATTTACACAAATGTGTTTACACTCCCTAATTTTTATACTATTTTTCATATGGCTAAATTATATACCTTTCCCAAACAAAAAACACCTCATTTACCAAGGTGTCTTTTGCGTGCCGTATGCTATGCGCGGGCTCGTGGACGTTGTTGGAACTAGGGTTTAGGCTAAATAGTCCAATTATCTTTTATTATTCCAATTAAATATATTTTTCCTTGATATTCATCAAAAACAAGATTCAGGGCATGCCAATCTAACGTTTGAGGTTTTTCAACTCCTTCATCCAAGTATGTAGAAGCGTAAGGTATATAATAATTTACAAAATCTTTATTTGGATATATTTCCGTTAAATTATCAATACTATTACTCCCCCCTTGTCTGATTTCATTAACTACAGAATCTGAATCTGTAAAATCATAAGAAAAATATTCTTTAAAGAATCCCAGGACACTTAAATTAATCGGATCTCCTTTCCCATCACTATAACCCCATAATAATTTCGTTTCATTTTCTAAAAGATAATCCAGTTCAGATGGTTTTAAAATAACATCGTAATCTTCTCTTATATAACCATCAAGTGTTATACGTGCTCCTTTTTTTGGATGTAAATATTTTTTTAATTGTTCTATATTAGAATTTTTTAAAAGATTAACTATGTCATTAGATTTCTCTATTATTTCTGATTGTCTTTTATTATTTATATCTTCTACATCAATAAAATTAAAACTTTCTATTATATTTTTTTCAATATTAGAAAGTTCATTTATTGATTTAAATTCTAAATGATAAATATAATTATTATATTCTAATATTATAATTATTTGATCATCGAATTGTTCTCCACCTTCTGAATAAGTGGGTATGTAATATTTTAGTGCTCTATTTCCTGCTAATTCAATTTCTTCACTTGGATAGTTTTTAATTTGAATATAATTCCAATCATCAATTCCGTTTCCGTACTTACCATCTTCTAATAATCTCGTATAAAAGTATTTATCATTATACTCAACACTTACACCACTATTAAATTCTGTTATTTCAGAATCAGTTGGTAATTCTACTGAAAAATTAAATTTTTCATTTACATATTTTTCTAATTGTATTTCTTGTTTATTTTTAGTATTATCTTCGATTATTGAATTTTCTTTACTAGTATTAAAGTAAGTATAACTAATACTCCCAATAATTAATAAGCCCACAACCATCAATAAAATTTTTTTCATAAAAATATTATACCTTCTATCAACAAAAAAACACCCCGTTTACCAAGGTGTTTTTTGCGTACCGTATGCTAGCGCGGGCTCGTGGACGTTATTGGAACTGGGTTACGGAGGAATAAGGGTGATTTTAAATTATATAATTAATTTCTAAGTTCTTTGTAAGAACCATTTTCAATATTATCAACGCACATATCCTCATAATCATCTACATATCTACACAAATCTTTATCTTCAGTTTGAAATGCGATTTTCCCATAGCACTTAAATTTATAACTGTCGAAATGCATTAAACTACATATTTGCGAATTTAGATCTTCCAAAGCAAATTCAAGATAACAGATATCTTTTGTTGCTGAAACATTAGAATCTTCCATCGAATCACACTGTGATATATCTTCGTATTTATTTTGAGAATTCAAATAAAACTCAATAGGTACTTTAATCTCATCTAAAACCTCACCGTCTTTAACACCTGCTTCTTTAACAATTAAATAACCTTCTTCAGTTTCTAAATTACTCATCCATTCTCTATCACCAACTGATACATCAAAATAAAATGGAGGTTCTTTATTATAATCAAAATCTTTTAATGTTAAAGGTGTTTGTCCTAGTAATTTTCCATCATAATCATACACAGATATTGAACCAGCTTCTCCTTCAAAAATTTTCCATTTAGTATCGTCTGCTACATATCCTGTAACGTTTATAGGTAGTATATACTTTGGAAAATAAGGATAAACAGGCTCCAGAGTAAACAAGATACCTTCATTATTTGTCTTATTAGTTATGCCTGAAGTAACCTCTCTTGAAGCCGTCTGTTCTTCTTGGGAAGAAAAACTAGACTTATCATCTGAGGTTGTCTCAACCTCTGTATTATTTACATCTTCATTTTGTTTACTAAAATCTACTGAAATAACATCATACTTATTGTCTTCATTTGTGTTCAGATAAAAATAAGAGCCCCCAAAAACTAATAAACTTAAAATTAGCAACGAAATATTTGCAAAGCCTTTTTGTGTATTCATATAAAAATATTATACCTTCTCTCAACAAAAAAACACCTCATTTCTGAGATGTCTTTTGCGAACCGTTCGCTAATGCGCGAGAGACGAGACTCGAACTCGCAACCTTCCGCGTGACAGGCGGATGCTCTAACCAGTTGAGCTACTCCCGCAAGTGAGGATCGAATGGAAATTTATTTCCATTTCGTCCGAACGCAGCGGGAGGTGCCCGTAGGGCCTTCCCCGCAAACGTCTTGCTTTTTACAAGTGCAGCGGGAGCGTCCGTAGGACTCCCCGCAAAAATCACACTCATTTACGAACCACAAAAATAATTTTGTAGTTGATATAATTTAACAAATCAAATAACAAAAGACAAGTCTATAAATTTCGGCACCCAACACAACGCCAAGGAGCAAAAGCAGGCAAAATTAATCCATATTTCTACCCCAACCACAGCTAGGACATCCACCCACTCTATCTCCACAAACTTCGCATTTAAAATTCAAATCATCATCAGGTTTATGAACCGTTTCTGGTCTCGCCAATGCTTGCTCCTGTTTTTTGAAATCTTCTTTATCCTCTTCTGTTAAAAAACTTAAATCTGGTTGTTCGTATGACATGAAATAATTATAACATTAAATTTTAATGTGCTGAGGGTGAGATTCGAACTCACGACCTGTCGCGTATGAGACGACCGCTCTAACCAGCTAAGCTACCCCAGCAATGACTAACATATTAATATTTTTAATGCCAAAAGTCGAGTTAAATATTAAAATTGATTGTTGCGGAGCTTGGAATTGCACCAAGATCTAGAGGTTATGAGCCTCTTGAGTTACTATTACTCCACTCCGCGATGCATTTATAGGTTAACATGCTACTTATAAAAATCAAGGTTTTTAAATTACAACTCAAAATAGCCCCAAATAAGTTTCTTTTCAAGAATTTTTTTCGAGAAAATAACCGCAATAATATCTTTGAAAGAATCTTTGCAGGACTTCCTTTAAAAGATAACTGAGTCCGAAACCAATTCTTGAAAAGATATTATTGCGGTTATTGTATTTTAGATGAAATAAAACTCTTCAAAAACCTCTTTGAATAAATTGATTGCACGATCAGCGTCTCCCTTGGTCAAGACATATTCTGCCTTGTGAGCGATTTTATTTCTTATTTTATGAGCTTCCCAAGCCTGATTCAAAGTTAGGAAATCACTCTCCTCAACTTGCTTTAGTTTTTCAGCCATCGTATCACCTTTGTATCCCATCTTTTCAAGCATCTCGTCCAAAATAATGTCGGCCTCAATAATAGCCTGCTTCCAATCATTTACATTATGAGAATTAATCAAACTTTCTACTTTTGCCCAACGGCGATTATGAACATCTTTTGTTTTTGGAGCTGAACTATCAGTAGGCAAAATACTTATTAGATTTTCTTTTGAATCTTTCTCACCTACTTTTTCGTCTTCTTTCTTTTCTTCTTCGACCGTTTCTTCTATCTCTTCTTTAATATTTTTACCGCGCGCGTAATCCAATTTCTTTTGTTTAAACTTGTCCAAATTTTTCATTTTATAAAGCACAACAATTATCAAAACAAAAAATATCAAAGCCAAAAGAATAAAGAATGGAATCATTGTCTCGAAGAAAATAGGGAAAATATTTAAAATTCTATAAAGCCAAATGCGACTAGTGATGTCTGAATCGTCTACCCAACCGTCTGGCGCCTGCTTGAAATCGATCCTCCACCAATTCATATTCTGAGCATTGACTGGACCTTCTAACACTTTACCAACCTCTCTTTTGTCCTGCTCGCCAACAATCCTACCAGCGGGATTTCTGTGAACCGTTACACTATCTCTGGCAATTACACTATCCCCAAGCGATACTTTCCCAGAAAAAATAAAATCTGAAAAACCACTAGATCGTGTATTAACAACCTCATCCCCAGAGGCATTTTCCTGCTCGTCAGGTTGCCCCAATAAATTCACCTTTCCGCTACCAATACCATAACCAGCCAAAATGGTTCCTAGGATAAAAACAATTATAATGAAACCAGTTACTTGACCTAAAACATCGTAACCGTTCTCGCTCTTTGGTGCTTTGTCCGCCATACTTATTCTATTTTCTCAAATTTTTCACTAATTCTCAATTTTTTTACCAACTTGGAAAAGTCTCGCTTCTTTTAATTGAGGTGCAATCAATTGCAAACCGGTTGGCAATTTTGCATTTCCGCCAGAAGAAACTGCTTTTTCTGGAATTGAGATTGCAGGAACGCCAGCCAAGTTGGCAGAGACGGTAAAGATGTCCGCCAAATACATTGAAACCGGATCTTCTTTTTCACCAATTTTAAATGCCGGTGTCGGTGAAGTGGGTAGCGCTATGACATCGACCTCTTCGTAGGCTTTATCAAATTCTTTTTTGATTAAGTTACGAACTTGCCAAGCTCTGTTGTAATATTGGCCTGAATAACCAGCAGATAAAACATAAGTTCCGAGAATAATTCTTCGGCGAACTTCTGCTCCTAACAATTGCCCTCTAGTTTTAAAATAATCACCTATCAAATCTTCTCCTTCGATTTTATTTCCATACTTAACCCCGTCGTAACGAGCCATGTTTGATGAAACTTCTGCCGGCATAATCACATAATAAACAGCCAGAGAATGTTCTAGGTCGGGCATTTCTATGTCGACGATTTCATAACCTTTTTCTTTTAATTTAGCCAAAGATTTTTCAAAATTTTCCAGAACAATTTCATCAATTCCCTCTTTTAGAAAGCTTCGAGGCACGCCAATTTTTTTGACATCATCATTTGCGCTGTCACTTTTATCATCTTCAATAGTTGTAGAATCTTTTGGATCTTTACCTTTTATAATATTAAAAACAATTTCGGCGTCTTCTGTGTTTTTTGTAAGCGGACCAATAACATCCAGTGAACTACCCATAGCCATCAAACCATAACGAGAAACGCTACCGTATGTAGGTTTCAAGCCTGTAATTCCACAGAAACTAGCAGGTTGCCTAATAGAACCACCAGTATCAGACCCAAGAGCAAAAACAGCTAGATCAGCAGCAACCGCCGCAGATGACCCACCTGATGAACCTCCAGCCACTCTTTCTGGATCAACTGGATTTTTTGTAACACCATATGCAGAATTCTCGGTAGATCCACCCATAGCAAATTCATCCATATTCACCCTCCCCAAGAAAATCGGACAATGTTCACCCAACTTTGAAATAACTGTCGCATCATAAGTCGCAACATAACCCTCCAAAATTTTCGAACCGGCACTAGACTTTTTACCTTTTATTAAAATATTATCTTTTATTGCAATTGGGATACCTGTCAGGTCGCTCGCTTCACCACTATCAATTTTTTGTTGAGCCTTTTCGATTTGCTCGTCTAGATCCGGATAAATTTCTAAAAAGATGTTCAGGTCCTCAGTCTCTTTTATCTTATCTAAATAAAAATCAACAAGCTCCCTGACGGAAACTTTTTTAGAATCTAATAATTCTCTAGCTTTTTTTATTGTTAAATTTGATAAGTCCATAATTACAATTTTAGTTATTTAAAATTTTCTTTACCTTGACCAAGTCCCCATCTGAATCGGGCACTTCCTTCATAAGAGATTCTGTATTTTCTGAAACTTGGTGTGGATTTTCATCTTCGCGCATAACATTTCTGATGCCAGCATTTTCAATTCTAGATTCGGTATCTTGATCGGAAATTTCTGCTGATTTTAATTGATCAACATAACCCAAAATAGCATCTATCTCGCCTGCCATTTTTTCTGATTCTTCTTCAGATATTTCTAGACGCGCCAAGTCGGCTATTTTTTTGATTTCTTCTTTATTCATAATAATTTTAAAATTGTTTACTATTACTGGTCGCGATTTTTTGGTCGCGATTGCAATATTTGTTGTGGCAATAATAGCATTTTAGAACTTATTTATAAAGTCATCCTCGTCGAGCACCGCCACCTCAAATTCCTCTGCTTTTCTCAATTTAGAACCAGCTTTTTCTCCTGCAATAACATAATCAGTTTTGGGCGAAACGGAGCTAGAGATATTTGCACCAGCCTGACGGAGTAAATCCTTTGCATCGTCGCGAGTCATCTGTGAAAGTGACCCAGTCAGCACGACGGTTTTATTTTTGAAAAATTCCTCGAAGTTTTTCGTTTTCTTAAACGAAGTTTTTTCTTGCGCGCCAGAATCAGATTGTTCTCCAGACCCGGCTTGTGCCTCAGTTTTAGAATGTCGCCAATCAGAAATAGAGACAAAATTAACTTGTTCTAATAAATCATCAACCAATTTTTGATTTTTAGGCACGCGAAACCAATTGTAAATTGATTCAGCCATGATGTCACCCACTCCTTTTATATTCATTAAATCTTCCAAGCTAGCATTGCGAATTTTTTCCAGTGAACCAAATTCATCAGCCAATAAATAAGCAGACTCTTCTCCTAAATGATCAATCGACAAGCCAATCAAAAATCTCGGTAAAGTTATATCTCTGGCGTAATTAATTGAATCAATCAAATTTTTAGCGGACTTTTCAGCAAACCGCTCTAATGGCAAAATATCTCCTTTTTTAAGGGTAAAGATATCTACTGGTGTTTGGATTAGATTCTCTTCAGCTAGCTGATCAATCACTTTTGGACCAAGATTTTCTATATCGAAAGCTTTTTTCGAAGCGAAATAGTGCAGACGACGAAGTTCCATTGAAAATGAATCTTTGGCGACACAACGATAAGCCGCCTGGCCAGGAATGCGCTCGATTGAACCATCTCCACCACATTCGACAACTTTTTTAGGAAACTTGAAATGTTTTGAATCAGCAGGTCTCAGGTCTTTGAAGACTTTTACAATCTGAGGGATAACATCGCCCGCCTTTTGCAAAATAACAGTGTCGCCAATCCTGACATCTAGACGCTTGATCTCGTCCTCGTTATGAAGAGTCGCCCGAGAGACAGTCGAACCAGCAACTTCAACCGGTTTCAAATGCGCAACGGGCGTAATGACGCCAGTC
>JAACPR010000005.1:7365-41092 GCA_009995365.1 Candidatus Parcubacteria bacterium
TGGAGCCTTTCCTGTGTATCCGAGAATATCTTGGTATTCTTTTCGATTAACTTTTACAACAACTCCATCAATTTGATAAGTTTCTTTGTCTTTTTTATTCTGCCATTTTTTCCAATATTTAATAACTTCATTTACATCCCTACAAAGCTCAAAATTTTTATTCACCTTGAAACCAAGATCCATCAAAAGTTCTAATTCTTCGAATTGAGTTTTTGGAGTATTTATCTTCTCATTACTATCAGATAAATCTTCATCACTAGCCCAAGCGAGGTCATAAATAAAAACCGACAAATTACGATCAGCAACAATTTGCGAATTTAATTGCCTCAATGTTCCCGCCGCTAAATTCCGCGGATTGGCATAAGTTTTTTCACCCGCATCAGCTAATTTTTTGTTAATTTTTTCAAACTGACGTTTATCTAGATAAACTTCACCTTCAACAATAACACTCACCGGTTTTTTTAGTTTCAATGGAATTGACTCAATCGTCCTCACATTTTCTGTGACATCTTCACCAACTTTTCCATCTCCTCTAGTCGCGGCCTGCTTTAAAAAGCCATTTTCATATTCAATAACAACTTTTAATCCATCAATTTTTAATTCACAAGTGTATTCCGGTTTATTTTTGGTAACCCCCTTTTTAAAGGGTCCGGACTTTTCAAGCATCCGAACGATTCGATCGTTAAAATCAATCATCTCTTGTTCTCGAAAAATATCATTAAAAGACCATTGTGGAACTTTGTGACGAACTTTTTGGAATTCATCAAGCGGTTTTCCTGAGACACGCTGTGACGGAGAATCTGGTGTAATTAGATCCGGAAATTGTGTTTCAATTTCAACCAATTCACGCTTCAAGGAGTCCAGTGCTTCGTCAGAAATTTCCGGTGAATCTAGAACATGATAAAGATAGCGATGATGTTCAATCGTTTTACGAAGTTTCTCTAATCTTTTTTTAGCCTCAGCTTTATCCATTCTATAAATTTACAGACTTAGAAAGTAATACGCAAACCTCTTTCAACTCTTCTATTATCATCTCCATCACAAGTATTATAACCGCGAGAATCTATAGCTGTTCTAGTTCTACCGTCTCCATCTAAATATTTTGACACATTTACATCCACACAATATTCAACACCATCAGCTATAGGGTCAATTCTAAATGAAGTTGTCGCTGAGTCTGTAGAAGAATCATCTATACACCAACCTGTATCATTAAATATATCTATATCGCAATCATGTTCAACATTACTCAAATTATCACCATCTATAATAAATTTTTCTGAACATTTAACAGAGCTATGAATATCAGAAATATTAGATTGGATAGCGCTTACTGTATCAGAAGAAGTAGCAAAAACTGGAATTGAGACACCATCGACACCAACAAAATCCCAATATAGCGCGCATTCGATTCCAGTGTTTGCAGCATAAAAAGCAAATTGAGAATCACGAGCAGAGCCAGAAAGAGTCAGTTGTTTTAATGCGATATTAATAACCGAAGCGCCAATGGTTAAAATCAAAGTAGACACCAAAACTGCAAATAAAATTGTGAAGCCACTATTGTTTTGTTTTTTTAAATTATTCATAATTAAATTCCTGTTGCCCAATTAAACATATTTTCCTTTACATTAATACTCTTATCACCTATCGATTGTGGAGTCTGCCATTTAACAATTACCTCAATTTGGACTTCACTAACATCTCCTATAAGTTCGCCAGATGGAACGGGTGTAATTTTTATCTCTCTAGCAAAAATAGAATCTTTTGTGCCCTCAGTTATTCTAAAGAACCCGTCATCATCTATTTTTAAAGGATAAAGATTATTATCGTCAAAGCATCCTGGATTATTTGTAATAGTTCCACAACTCAGAATAACCTCATCAATAGTATCGATAGTACACTCACTACCATCATAACAGTCACTTAAACTATTTAACCAAAAGGTATCTGTTCCTCCGATACTCTTAATAGAATTACTATCTCTAACATTTTTAATATATTCAATAGCGTCTTGTGCCAGATAAAAAGCGGTGACTTGATCGCGAGCAATAAAAGAAGCACGAAGTCCGCTTTGTGTAAAAGCCATCGGACCAGTTACAGAAATAACTAAAATAAAGATAGCAAACAGGCTCTCCACAATTGTGAATCCTTTTTTATTTTCTATTAGTTTTTTAATTTTATTTTTCATAATATTTTATATGTCTAATTGCCTTGGTGAGACGGTTGTCTGCACCGCAAAATCTGATCTAATTCTCTCTGTTATTTCTGCGTAGCCTTCGATGAGGATAGTGGCTCTTGGTTGTTCGTTGCTGGTAGATTGTAAACTACTACCTTCACCATATTCGACAACTGCGAAATAAAAATTTTCTATAATTACGTCCTCGGATATGATTGAACTGTAGCTATCAGAATAAGCAGATTCCCCTACTGATTTTTCTATAGTTCCATTATTAAATCGATATCTTATATAATTCTCATCTTGATCAACAAGGCTTAGAGAACTACCTGAATTATCACTTAATGTCTTTGGGTCAGCAGTCTTTAAATCACGTGTCATAGATTCAATAGCAAAGCTTAAGTTGTTCATGGTCAGAGTCAGCGTTTGGGTTTTCCTGTTTGAATCAATAATGGTAAAAATAGCTCCCATTGATATTGTCAAAACAATAGAAAAAAGAGCAATAGAGAGAAGCATTTCTATCAAGGTGAAGCCTCTATTTTTTTGTTTTGGTGTAATTTGCATATTATATTGTCGGCACAAGTGTCTTTATCGCTATCTGACCATTATTTAGAATATAAATTATCTTCTTGTAATCTTCTTGATTTGATCTCAGTAGGATTGCGGCGGTGTTAAACTCATCGTTTTCTGCGTCTTTTATTATTGTATCAGGGTTTGGTCTAGAGAAAGTAATAGATATTTCATCTTTTGGAACGCCTGAATTTGATGGACCTCCACATGCTCCTGTATCAAAATCCATAGGAGCGGTACCGTCATTAGAGACACAAATTTTCTCAAAAATAGAATCTCTAGTTAACTTGGTAACTCGTTCACATTCATTACCTGCAGTACAAGCATTAATATCACAACTATCACTAGCACCATCACACATGCCCTCACCACTAGCATCATCAAAGAAAACAAAATTTTTGTCATTAGTTACTAAATCAAAATAAACCCCGTAGCGTGTATCAAAATTATTTGATGAAGTTTTAGAACCACCACGAACACCTAGTGAATAAACTTGCGCTTCACGAATATCTAGCGCGACCTCATAGGCCATGTTGGTCAGCAGGATGTCAGAATTGAACTTGTTATAATTAAACACAACGACAGATGTCAGGATTGAAAAAATAGCAATAACGAGCAGGAGTTCGATAAGGGTAAATCCGGCTCTATTTGAATTCGAATTTGAATTTGAATTTTTATTATTTTGTTTTTTGTTCAAGAACATCATTGTATTAATTTTAGCTTAAAAGAATAAGTTCAAGCCGACAACATCAATCCTCCAGAAAAATTCAATCAGAAACCCTAAAATCAGAAATGGAGCAAAAGGAATTTCTGTCTTCATTGTAATATTTTCTTTACGGCTCTTCAATCTATCTATTAACAAAAACAAAACGCCAAATATTGCACCGATCCAAAATGCCAGAACCAAAGCAGAAACTCCGTAGACAAAACCTAAACTCCAACCGATTCCCAAAGCCAATTTCCCATCCCCCAAACCAATCCACTTGCCACGAGAGAAAAACCACAGCGCCCAAAATGGAATAAAAAATATCGCGCCAGCAAATAAATCTAAATAATTAACTAATTGAAAATTTTCTGGACGATCAAAAAAGAACAGCAGGACAATCGTTTGCGCCAAAGCAAGAAATGCAAAGGTGTAAGATAGCTCGTTAGGAATTATTTTATGACGAATATCATAGACAAATATGACAATCAGGATTGAAAAAATTAGCGCATTAAATATAAAGAAAATATTAAAGACGAGCGGGTACGCGAACAGGTCTAAATACTTAAGGAAAAGAGAAACGAAAATTATACCTGTCCCCAACTCTACCAACGGATATTGCCAAGAAATTTTCGACCTGCATTTTCTACATTTCCCAAGATTAAAAATCCAACTAAAAATCGGAACCAAGTCATACCACTTTAGTTGATAACCACAGTTCATACATTTTGACCTCCCACCAATAGTCCTGCCAGTATTAAACCTATAGATTACAACATTCAAGAAAGAGCCGATGACGGTTCCCAAAATAAATATAAAAATCAAATTAATAATTTCAAGCGATATCATGTCTGTCTATTATAACAAAAAACACCGCGGTGTGCGGTGTTTTTTAAGTATTATTAATTAATAAATACTACCCACAACTAATTACAGTTTCAGTATCTTCAATTTGAGTAGATATTGTTGTTGCTTGACCAGTATAATCAACACAGAAGAATTCACTATCACCACTTAATGGGGCGCTCAGTGCCCAACCAATTTTTTCACTAGTATCACCACCATTACATATAGCACCTGTAAAACCAGAGATAAAACCTCCAATACCATCAGAAGCTGTACAAACACCAGCATAATCACCATCACCAGTTCCGTTATAATACAACTCCGCCTGTGCTCTAGCATTAGCTAGGTTTGCTTTAACTCTAGCATCTTCACCACTACTACGAGCTGAGTTTAGTGATGCCAATACAACTGATGAAAGAATACCAATGATTGCGATTACCACTAGAAGCTCGATTAATGTGAAACCTTTATTTGTTTTCATAATTTTTAAATTTTTAATTAATATTAATTTGTTATTAAAAGCTAATAATTTGGACTCTCGGCCGAAAGTATTATTAGGCTTACTAAGTATTATAACTTATTTTAAATAATTTGTTTAACTTATCCACAAAAGATGTATAAATTATGTATTAACGGCAATATTAGCGAATTCAACTGCCTGCTCTTTTGTCTCGACAACACACAAAAAACCTTTCAAATGGCAAAATTTTAACCCTTCCATACCGACTTCCTTTTCTAGGTCTCTACCCGATTTACCACACCATTCTTCTGGAAAAGGTTTGCGTAATTGGTAACCTGTTGGATGAGTATTCACCCCTTGGACCATCCAACCATCAGCATCGACCGTTGGAAATATGACATATAATGGTTCTGGCTTGTTAATTAGAAATTCTTTCCAAGAACCGCCCTCCTCTAAGACAATGACTCTCTTGTCTTTTGTATTTTCATAAATCTCCCTAACTTTTTCTAAAGCCTGAACTTTGCTTTTAGTAGAAAACAATTCTCTACTTATAATTTTTTTAGCAATTTCTACAAAATCCATAAAAAGTTCCATCGATTTTTCATAACCCTCTTCATTTGTTGGATTAAAAGCCTTTACCGCACTATCCATCACATAAGTCCTTAGATTTTTCTTATCTGATTGAAAATCTTCGTAACCAGCATCACTAGCATCAATTGGCCGGACAACAGATTCGTCAATCAATTGCCAAATTTTATGCTGGTCATCTTTTGATACTTCACCCTTTTCATGGCTTTCTTTAAAAAACTCGGCGACTAATTCCTGTCCATAATGTTTCCAAATTAATCCAAAGGCAGCATATGGAACACCGTTTTCTCTCTCACCTGCTCCACCTTCTTGGTGATGATCGAAAATTTTTCGATCGACGTCGTATTCTCGTCCGTTATCGTAAACAATATCGCCACTTTCTATATCTTCTGTTTTCCTGCTTCTGACGATCTCGAATTCTTTCCCCTGTTTTTCAAACAAAAGCGCCAAAACAGCTGTTGCAAAAACATCATCAGCATGAAATCTTCCACTATGTGTAACTAATTTAATCTTGTTCATTTAAAATTTTTATTTATTTTATTTAAAAAGTGATTTACGAATAAATCTAACCATCGCACCAAAAGCAGCGATCAACACAATAAGCCTTACGAACCCACCAACATAGGGAATAAATTGCAAAATTGTATACAAGACGACTCCTAGCGCAGCACTATGAAAATCGACGACGTATTCATTTGTTTTATTAAATACTTTTCTAATCCAACTACCTATGAAAACTCCTGAAACTGCTGGAGCAATCAACATCAAAATTGTAAATATTAATCCCAACAAAAGACCGATCGGCAAGCCGACTAAGCTTATAAAGAAAATTAGAATCACCACAGGCAACAAAAAGATACTCAGAAATCCTATCAGTATTGATTTAAAGAAAGATGAAGAAAGTATGTTGTTAACTCTGACTGAAAATATTTTGAATATATGGACCAAAATAAATGCCACGATCAAAGTTGTAATAAATTTCAACAGCAACCAAAAATTCAAAAAGTTAACAATTGTATTTTTGATTATTCCTGTATCACGAATTGTGTTTATTTTATTGTAATTAATTTCCGCTGTTACAATAGAACCTTCTTGTTGGTTAAACTTTTTAGGTGAATAATATGAAAGATTCCCCGATATATCTGAATTTGAACCAACCAACAGAGATTGAGTAGTTATTTCTGAATTACCAGAAATCATTCCATCAACAAAAACTTTTCCAGCGACAACCTTTAGGCGCTTATTAGAATCTGATTGAAAATTTATATCGCCACCAATCAGCATTACATCATTTAACAAGGTTGCTTGTTTATCAACGAATACATTACCACCAATAATTAAAATATCACCAATGACATCACCAGTTATCCGAACATCACCTCCTATAATACGCAAATCCCCTTCGACTTGTCCTGAAAATTCGACTGCTCCACCAGCAACAAAAACATCGCCCGTCACTCTGCTAGAGATAAAAGTTTCACCACCAATTATTGTTAAGTCTGCATTGACTTCGCTAGAGATATTTGTAGAGCCAGCTCCGATGTATAGATTTTCAAAATAAGTATTAGTATTACCGAGATTTACAGTTGTTTCAGTTATAATTTCAGCTGAGTTAGCGACTTGTGGCCACAAAATTGGGGCTAAAATTAGTACTGATATAAATGTCAGTAGATTTTTTCTCATAAATATAAAATACCACTTATTTTTTGATCTGCCAACCCTCCGCAAGCAACGATTCAGCCTTTTTATATTTCATTTCTTTCTCTACACCGTCTTTGACGATTACAACTTTTTCGTTTCTCCCAATTTTAGGTTCAGATATAACATTTTTTGGAGCACCAGCATCACTAGAGTCACGCTTTCCGCTAATCATTTGCGCTTTTTTAGCATTCGCCTTCAATCTTTCTTCTTCTTTTTGGAAAGCTCCGGCACCGATATTTGGTAGAACTTTGATAGCTTGTTCATAAATACTTTCTTTTAATTCTTTGAAAAGTCTAAGTCCTTCTTTTTTATATTCAATCAAAGGATCACGCTGACCGTAGGCGCGCAAATTAACACTTGATCTGGTGTAGTCCATAATTTCCAAGTGATCAATCCACAAAGTATCAATAGTTTGAAGCAATAATCGTTTTATAGTTTTCTTCCATTCTTCCTCACCGAGAATTTCTTTTTTATTTTGGATTTCTTTTTCGATTTTTTCTCCTCCTCTTTCAATGATTTCGGCGACTTCCTTTTCAATTTGTTCGTCATCCATCATTAAGATTTTTCTACGGCGCTCATAAATAGAATCTCTTTGACTATTTAAAACATTATCGAATTCCAAGATGTGTTTTCTAGCATCAAAATGAAAACCTTCGATTTTAGTTTGAGCACTTTCAAGTGAGCGAGAAATCATTTTGTTTTGAATTGGCTGATCCTCTGGCAGACCAAGACGCTTCATAATTCCTTTTAGAGAATCAGGAGCAAAAACCCGCATCAAAGTATCTTCCATTGAAACAAAAAATTGAGTTTCACCCGGATCACCTTGTCGACCTGAACGACCTCGAAGTTGGTTATCAATACGACGGGCTTCGTGTCTTTCGGTACCGATTACAAATAGTCCGCCTAACTCACGAATCTCATCTGATTTTTCTTTGTCAGTTGGTACACCACCTAATTTAATATCAACACCACGACCCGCCATGTTTGTAGCAATGGTTACAGCACCTTTCTTACCAGCATTGGCAATAATTTCAGCTTCTCTTTCGTGATTTTTAGCATTCAAAATATCATGAGAAATACCTTCTTGATTCAAAAAATTAGAAAGTTGTTCGTTTTTATCAATAGATGCAGTACCAATCAAAATCGGCTGTCCTTTTTCATGGATCTCTTTTATCTTGCGGGTAAGTGCCATCCATTTACCTTTTTCAGTTTGATAAATCAAATCATGATGATCAATTCTTTGAACTGGTTTATTGGTTGGAATAATTACAACATTCAATTTGTAGACTTTGAAAAATTCTTCTGATGAAGTTTCGGCAGTACCAGTCATACCTGAAAGCTTTTCATACATTTTGAAAAAGTTTTGATAAGTAATACTTGCGAAAGTTTTTGACTCTTGACCAACCTTCAGACCTTCTTTGGCTTCGACTGCCTGATGAAGTCCTTCTGACCAACGACGAGACGGCTGAAGGCGACCTGTAAATTCATCGACGATAACGACAGCATTATCTTTTACAACGTAATGCTTATCAAGATTGAAAAGTGCCTTGGCACGGACTGCGGTTTCTAAATGATGAACATATTTAATTCCTTTTTCAGTATAAATATTGTCGACATTCAATAACTTTTCTGCTTTGGTGATTCCAGAATCGGTCAAACTAATTGCTTTTAATTTTTCATCAACAGTGTAATCAGTTTCTGGTTCAAGCTTTCTAGCAATTTTAGCGAAAACTTCATAGAGGTTTTCTGCCTCAGTTGAAGGCGCTGAAATAATCAAAGGGGTTCTAGCTTCATCAATCAAGATAGAATCAATTTCGTCGATAATAGCAAAATAGTTTCTACCTTGTCGGAGATTTTCTTTTTCGTATTCAATATTGTCACGCAAATAATCAAAACCAAATTCACTATTAGTTCCGTATGTGATGTCGGCTTGATATGCCTCGGGTCTAGTTATTGGACGCAAAAAATCGTAGACGATACGATAGGAACCTTGTTCGTCACGCTCTTCATCATTTTCTGAAGTCTCATGAGTTGGATCATAAATATAAGAAGCGCCTTGGTTAATAATAGAAATAGTCATACCAAGAAAATCGTAAACTTGTCCCATCCAAACAGCATCACGACGAGCCAAATAATCGTTGACGGTAACAACATGAACTCCTTTTCCAGAAAGTGCATTTAAATAAGCGGGTAATGTTGCAACAAGAGTTTTACCTTCACCAGTTCTCATTTCCGAAATGTTTCCATCATGAATAGCCATTCCACCAATCAGCTGAACATCATAATGCCTCTCATTCAAAGTCCTGCTTGAAGCTTCGCGAACAACAGCAAATGCCTCGGGTAAAATATCATCCAGACTTTCCCCTTTTGAAAGTCGTTCCTTGAATTCTGTTGTTTTTTGTTTAAGTTCTTGGTCGGTCAGTGCGGAAATTTCTTCAGAGAGATCGTTAATTTTGGGCAGGCGATTATAGTAGCTTTTTAATAGCTTTTTATTCGGGTCTCCTAATATCTTGTTTATTATTGACATGGGATTGATATTAGCACAATTAATCTGATTAATTAAGTTTACTTTTTTAGAAAAATTGGCACAAAAAAACTCGTCATTGATATGACGAGTTTTTTGTTTTTAAAACTACTATTTTCTTTTCTTTGTAGTTTTTTTTGCTGTAGCTTTTTTCGCTGGCTTTTTGGCAACTTTTTTCTTTGGAGCAGCTTTTCTTTTTGTTGTTTTCTTTGCTGCTTTCTTTTTTGGAGCTGCCTTTTTCTTTGCAACTTTTTTAACTGTCTTGCGACTAGTTGTTTTTTTTGCAACTTTTTTTGCTGGCTTTCTTTTTGCTACTTTGCTCGCAACTTTTTTACGAGTTGTTTTTTTTGCTGGCATTTTATTTTTTGTTTAACTAATAATCGGACGTAACTTTCGATAACCTTATTATCTCACTCAAATAAAAAATAAAGAAGTTTATTTTAAAAAAAATTTGTGGATAACTTTATTTTAAAAAAATTTAAAAAAAGTTTTAAAAAATAAAATAAAAAAAATAAAAGACAAAATAAAAATCTCAGAATCAAAAATGATCTGAGATTTTTATTTTATTTTTGTGTTCTTGGTTGTGCCCCTGACTGGCCAGCGAGGCTAGCTCCAAACGAATATCTTTGTGAGTGCGGTCGCTGACCAATCAGAAAAGCAACCTACAATGAGTATAACAAATTTAATAAAAAAACAACAAGATTTAGCTTGTTGAAAAAATGTGTTTTTTATTTTATTGAAAATTTAAGGTATTACCAAAGTATTACCCCTAAAATGCAAAACCCCACCGAAGTGGGGATTTACATAGATATTCGTTCGTTTGAGCTTTAACACTCACTTACGTAGTATAGCATACTTTCAATAATTTGCAAGTTTTTATCTATATTTATTTTTATAGAAATTAACCCAACCTTCATTCCCTCTCTCGATTGCCTCTTCGACTAATTGATTAAATAGTTCTTCATCAAATCTATCTGCAGCTCTGACATATTCAATCCACAAACCTCTTTTTGATTCATCTAATTCATAAGTCTCTCGCGCAAGTGCCAGTGCTTTTTCAGACTGATTTGTTTCTGAATAAATCCTAACTAATGAAGTTCTAATTCCTTGTTTTGTTGGAGATAATTGAATTGCCGTCAAAGCGTATTTTTCTGCTTGCTCATAATTGCCTGCTCGCATTAAAAAATTTGAAAGCAAAAACGGAAAGCCGGCATCATTAGGAGTCTCTTCAATTTGTTGTTTGATTTGATTATAAACAAATGTTGCGTATTGTGATTTGAGTGCATCAATCTGTTTTTGCACTTGATTATTTCTAACTTGTAAACCAAATACATCATCACCGATAGATAACATCGCTTCTCTAGCTTCTTTTGTTGCAAATGTATCTCTATTAATAATAGATTCAAAATATTTTATATTATCTTCAATCGGCTTTTGATGATAGAAGAACATCTGACCTTCAGGAGTTCTTTTCACAACAGCAATAGCTTTGACTAATTCTCCTGCCGCTTTGTATGGTTGATAGTTTATTAAATAAACAACAAATGGAGTTATTAAGATAATTGCCGTAATTAAAATCCTTTTCAAGTTTTCACTGATTTGATATTGATGTGACTGTTTATCTTTTGTTGTTATAGCGTAGACGAAAGCAATAATAAATATGAAATATAAATAACTAATTATCGTATCAAACACAAACAAGAGATGAACAAAATACCCAGCCAATACAGAAATTAAAATTGCTTTTTCATTATTATTAAATTCACGCGTTCTGAAAATTGATAAGACCGTAGCCAACCAAATAGATAAATAAAGAAACGCGCCAAAAATTCCACCAGCAATCAACCAATCAAAAAAGATGTTGTGAGCTCGGTCGAACCACATACTATCAAGACCATCGCTACTAGGAAGATAATACTTATCAAAAACATAATTAAAATTATCTTGTCCCCAACCTAATATTGGACGCTCTTGAAATCCCATGTATGAATGAACCCAATTATTTATTCTGATTTTGATCGCCGGTGAATTTGTATCGAAAATACTAGTTAGTCGATCAAGCGGCTGATTATTTTGCACGAAATCAGTTTCCTTTAGCGAGATAATTGTTCCAATAAATAGAATGGTCGCTGTGATAAACCCGAATGCTATTTTTTTATAAATAGTTTTTTCTTTCTCTAGAAAAGCCATCAAAAGTCCTATCAAAACAAGACCGCCCATAAAGCCCAGCATCGCCCCTCTCGTTCCGGTCTGGAAAAGCATCCAGGTATTTAGAGCGAAAGCAGTGATATAAAACCAAATCAACCAATTAGCCAGACAAGTTTTTTTAGTTCGTTTGATAAAATTTGATAGACGACTTGTGTCTTTGAAAATTAGAAGGAGTGCAAAGAAGGAATTAAAGAGAGCGTAGATGGCAAGATGCGCAGGATTTCCGACTGTTGTATAAATGCGGAACAAGCCACCCCATAACTTTACCCCTTCTGTTGATTTTTGATAATCAATAATCTCATTAAAAGCAATCATTACCATAACTAAAGAGCCGAACAACGAAATATTTAACAACGCATACCATTCTTTTTTTGTATTTAATACAGAACCTAAAACTAACAATAACCCTAACAAGTGAACTATAGTCACCCACCCTTCCATTCTTTCTAGATTACTCCAGAAACTAGCAGTCTGATCAACACCGAATAAATTAGAAAAGAATAACGACAAGGTGAACAAAATAAAGGAGATTAAAATCCAATTCTTTTTTGGTCTATATTTTGGATAAAGAATAGCTAGTATTAACCAGATTGCTATTAGTATTTCAACAACCACTCTAAAAATAAAAGATTTTCCGGTGATGAATAATTCATACAAACTCTCAGAGACAATAAACGGCACAGTTAACAGGGCGATCACTCCAACATAAATTAAAATCTTTAAAATCTTTTCTGTTTTTGTCATTAAAATAAAGAATAGCAGAGAATAACATCTATTGTAAATTATTTTTCTCTTTTAGTATCTTATTAGCCCAATCTTCATTTCCTCTTTCAATTGCTTGATCGATTAATTGATTAAATAGTTCCTCATCGAATTTATCAGCAACTCTGGCATATTCTATCCATAAATCTTTTTTTGATTCATCCAATTCATATGTATTACGCGCAACAACTAATGCTTTTTCAGGTTGATTTGTTACAAAATATATTCTAATCAATGGAATTCTAATTGCTTGTTTGGCTGGCGATAATTCAACCGCCATCAAAGCATATTTTTCTGCTAGTTCGAATTCACCAATTTGTGCTAGAAAACTTGATAATAAGTATGGATACCTAGAATTATCAGGAGTATTTTCAATTTGCTGTATAACTTGATCATAAACATATTCATAATATTGTATTTTTGCACCATTAAGTTTTTTCTGCGACTTTTCATCAGAAACCACAATGGAAGAAACAGTATTCCCAGCAACCATCATTTCAATCCTTGCTTCACTTGTCCCAAATGTATTTCCATCAATAACAGATTCAAAATATTTTATATTATCTAATATTGGGTTATCGTTATAGAAAAATAATTGATCCTCTGAGGTTCCCCCTGCGACTTTAATTGCTTTCGCTAATTCTCCAGCCCCTTTGTATGGTTGATAATTTATCAAATAAACAACAAATGGAGTTACTAAAATAATTGCTGGAATTAAAATCTTTTTCAAGTTTTCACTAATTTGATATTGAAGTGGTTGTTTGTCTTTTGTTGTTATAGCGTAGACGAAAGCAATAATAAATATGAAATATAAATAACTAATTAGTATGTCGAATATAAATAATAAATGTACAAAGTATCCACCAAGCATCCCAACCAAAATAGCTTTCTCGATGTTTTTGAATTTAGAAGTTTTGAGTATTGATAAAATTGTTGCAAGCCAAATAGATAAATAAAAGAACAAACCGAATATTCCACCAGCAATCAGCCAATCAAAGAAGAGGTTGTGAGCGCGGTCATGCCAATCATCTGAACTAATAAACTCTGGGATATAATATTTATCAAAAACATAATTGAAGTTGCTTTGTCCCCAACCTAAAATAGGACGCTCTTGGAACCCGTCGATTGCCATCTTCCAAGCATAAATTCTTGCCTGACCTGTTCTTTCAAATTTAAACCCTGAATCCGTTTTTTCTATTTCAAATATAGAAGTAAGACGATTAAGTGGTTGATTATTTTGCACAAAGTTAGTATCTCTCAGAGAAAAAACTGTCCCGATGAAAAAGACGACACCAACAATTAAACCAATCGAAATCTTTTTATAAATAGTTTTTTCTTTCTCTAGAAAAGCCATCAAAAGCCCTATCAAAACGAGACCACCCATAAAGCCCAGCATCGCCCCTCTAGTTCCGGTCTGAAAAAGCATCCAGGTATTTAGCGCGAAAGCAGTGATATAAAACCAAATCAACCAATTATCTAGACAAGTTTTTTTGGCTAGTTTGATGAAATTTGAAAGACGACTTGTGTCCTTGAAAATTAAAAGGATCGCAAAAAAGGAATTGAAGAGAGCGTAGATGGCGAGAAAAGAAGAATTACCTATAGTTGTTTCGATACGACGATTCCATGGATCCACACCAAAATTATTTCCGGCAAAGTCAAAAATCTCCTTGAAAGCCAACGCCAACATTATTAAAGAACCGAGCAATGATACTTGAAACAACGTATACCACTCCTTTTTAGTATTCAATACAGAACCTAGAACCACGGAAAGCCCTAACAAGTGAACAATAGTCACCCACCCTTCCATTCTCTCGAAACTACTCCAAAAACTAGCTGTCTGATCTATACCAAATAGATTAGATACGAATAGAGACAGAGTGAATAAAACAAAAGAAATTAATATCCAATTCTTTTTTGGTCTATATTTTGGATAAAGAATAGCTAGTATTAACCAAATTGCTATTAGTATTTCAACGACTACTCTAAAAACAAAAGATTTTCCGGTTATAAATGGTTGATATAGATTGCTAGAGACAATAAACGGAATAGCTAGCAGGGCGATCACTCCAACATAAATTAAAATCTTTAAAATCTTTTCTGTTTTTGTAACTTTTTCAGTTTGATTATTCATTTGGATAAATATTTTAATTAGTTTATAAACTCTGTAGTATTATCGTCAGAATCACTTTCCGCTTCGATATATTCTTTTAATGATTGTAATTGAATTGTGTTTTCTGGGAAATCTTCACTGGCCTGCTCGACAACCCTTCTTGCAGAATCTAAATCACCCACTTTTTTATAAAAAATAGCCAAAGCCACCCTATTCTGAAAACTATCAGGGCTACTTTCGATTTGCTCTTTCAATAATTCCTCCACCCACTCTTGCTTTCCTGATTCAATAGTCTCGTCTACCACATTCTCAAAAGTTTTTGAATCAAGCCTAATGACCATGTTTACATACTCTCGCCACAAATCTTTTTTTGATTCATCCAATTCATAAGTCTCACGAGCAAGTGCAATCGCCTTTTCGGGTTGATCGCTCATAGCGTAGACTTTCATTAGTGGAGTTCTGATAACTTGTTTTGTTGGAGAAATCTCGATAGCCTCTAACAGATATTTTTCAGCCAATTCAAATTGTCCAATTTGTGCAAAGAAGGTTCCGAACAAGTATCTATATCTAGAGTTATTTGGAAATTTTTCGATTTGCTTTTCCATTTCATCTATCGCAAATTGCACATAGTCTTGTTTGGCTTCTTGGTCTAGGCTTTCGATTCTCAAAATTTGATTTGTAGTTAATAAAATTCTCTCTCTGATTTCTGGATTTGCAAAAGAGTCATGACTCAGTGCAGATTCAAAAGCTTCGATATTCCCGTATATTCCATTTTCATGATTAAAAGTAGGTTGTCCGCTGACATCTGTTTTAATGATTGTCATCCCGCCTATCAAATCTTTATTTGCAGCGTAACTTGGGTAGTTAATAAAATACATAGAAACTGGAATGACAACACAAATAATTACTACCAAAACCTGTTTCGTTTTCTCACTCAATTCTTTTTGGAAAAGTGAATTTTCTTTTTGCTGTGACTGTGAATAGATAAAAGCCAAAATGAAAATCCAATACATGTAGCTGACGATTTGATCAAAAACAAATAGATTGTGAACGAAATACCCACCTAGCATACCGACTAAAACAGCCTTTTCATTGATCGCAATCTTATCGAGTGAAGCTTTCCAAATATGAAATAGTGAAGCAACCCAAATTGAAACATAAAATAATAGACCAAAAATTCCTCCAGCAATTAGCCAATCAAACAAGATATTGTGAACGCGATCGAACCATGTTTCGTTTCCGTGATGCTCGGGCAGATAATGCTTGTCGAAAACATAATTGAAATTGCTCTGTCCCCAACCTAGCATTGGTCGCTCATTGAAACCCTTGATTGCCATTTTCCAGTTGTTAATTCTGGCTTGCGAAGTTCCTTCTATAGCAGTGACACTCGCGATTCGATTCAATGCGATGTTGTTTTGAACAAAGCCAGTATCCTTGAATACAAAAACTCCTGCGATAAAAATCGCAACAGCGCCAATTAATGAAAAAGCAGTCTTTCTGAAAACTTGATTTTCTTTGTTGAAAATAGCAATGATAAGCCCTGCCAATACGATTCCACCCAAAAGACCCAGCATCGTCCCTCTAGTTCCAGTTTGAAAAACAACAACTGATTGCAAAACAAAAGTCACACCATAAAACCATGAATACCAACCGGTGAAACTAATTTTTTCACGAAGCAAAAAGAAGAGCGACAAAAACGCATTGAACAACATGTAAATAGCGAGGTAGGTAGAGTTTCCCAATTTTGTATCGACTCTGGTATTAAATCCACTTTCTAGAACTTGACCAAAAGCAGAGAAAACCATAAACAAGCTGACGATTATTGAGGCGTTAAACAACCACAACCATTCTTTCTTTTCTCGCAAAACTGAACCGAGCGCCAAAAATAACGCAAATAAATGCGCGATAGTCACCCACCCTTCCATTCTCTCAAAATTACTCCAAAAGCTGGCCAACGGGTTAATCCCTAACTGATTAGAAACAAAAAGAGAAACCACAAAGGCAGCGAAAGTGACCAAAATCCAGTTAATTTTCGGTCGATAAATTGGATACAGAACCGCCAATATCAAATATATCCCTACGATTATTTCAGTAACGATTCTGAATGTATATGCTTTCCCTGTTATATATGGAAAGAAAAGGCTGTTGGACACAACGAATGGAACAAACAGCAAAATGGCCAACCCGATATAAATCAAAAATTTCAAGTTTTTCTCTGTAGATGTCATTAATGGAAAATATACCAAAGTTGATGAAAAAGTGCGAGGAGTAATAATTTCGTTAATATTATTTATATGCTATTTTAATATTAATGAAAATATCTACAATAATACCCGTATACAATAAAGGAGACTACACGAAAAGAGCCGTTGAGTCAGCAATTAACCTAGATGAAGTCGCCGAAGTTATTTTGATTGAAGATGGTTCAAATGATAACTCCTTGGAAGTATGCAAAAAGCTGTCAGATGAATTTGAAAACGTTCACCTATATACACATCCTGAAAATAAAAATTTAGGCATAGCAAATAGTAGAAATTTAGGTATCAGAAAAGCCAAATGTGATTATATTTCTTTTTTAGATGCAGATGATTGGTATTTAAAAAATCGATTTAAAGACACTAAAAAAGTTTTTATGGAGAACCCAGATGCAGATGGTGTTTATGATGCTGTGGGTACCGCATTCGAAGATGAGAAAGCGGCAGAAAAGTGGAAAGATTTTGAGGGAGAAAAAATTTTAAGTGCACCAAAGAAAAAAGTAGCCCCGGAAGATTTTTTATACGAAATAATAACTAATTGGATAGGTACTTTTCATACTAATGGAATCGTTTTAAAGAAAAAAGTTTTTGATAAGGTTGGATATTTTGAGAAAGAATTTGAACCATCCGAAGACATGCATATGTGGATAAGATTAATATCGGTTTGCAAATTATACCCAGCATGTATAGACGAAGCTAGAGCCATGAGATATATCTACAGAGGTAATACTTATACAAAAGATAAGAAAAAATTATTTGAGATAAGAAAATTATACTGGAGGAAATTATTTGATTGGTCAATCTCAAACAATTTATCAATAAAAAATAAATCACTCATTTTATTACCACACCTAATTTATAAATCTGATCTCCAAAAAGACAAAGTGACCTTGAAAAATTTATTAAAATTCCAAATTAATATTTTAATAAGCTTAATTAAACACCCAATAATAACTTCTGTTACTATCTTTTGGATAATTAAAAAAATGCTATCATTAAAAAAATGAAAAAAACTCCGAAAATCTCCATAATGATGATTAGTCATAATTCTTCAGTATATATAGGGAAAGCTATACAGAGTGTTTTATTACAAGATTTCAAAGATTGGGAGCTGATAATCGTCGATGATGGATCAGATGATGATACCTTAAAAGTCACCGAGCCTCTTTTAGAAGATGAGCGAATTTTCTATTTTAAAAACGAGAAAAAATGTGGAATACCATATAGCAGGAATGTTGCACTTGAAAAATCAAATGGTGAATACCTTGCGGTTTTAGATTCTGATGATTTATGGTTAACAAAAGACAAATTAAAACTACAAGTCGATTTTTTAGATAATAATCAAGATTACGGAGTAGTTGGCACTAATTTAAAATATATTGACCCCGCAGAAAAACTGATCGGACAGAAAAAAGTTAGAAAAACAAATTTCTTTATAAAACTTTTTATGCCTTTTTGGTCTCAAATTAATAACAGTTCGTCGCTATCAAGGATTAGTCTTGTAAGAAAAGTCGGCGGATACGATAATTCGTTCAAGCAATCCCAAGATTATGATTTGTGGTTAAAAATTGGCTCTATTTCAAAAATGAAAAATATTAGAGGTGCACACACCGCCTACAGAATACACGACAAGAATGTTTCAATTTTAAAAAGAAAAGGACAGATATGGCACTCGATTAGGGCTTTGAAAAATAACAATAAATTCGGAAATCCTGTAGTTCTTAAAATGGCTTATTATTTGAAAT
The DNA here is from genome assembly GCA_009995365.1 of Candidatus Parcubacteria bacterium. Classification (GTDB taxonomy): domain Bacteria; phylum Patescibacteriota; class Minisyncoccia; order Phycocordibacterales; family JAACPR01; genus JAACPR01. Next base: position 26,014 of record JAACPR010000005.1, read on the forward strand.
ATTTGTATTACAAAAATCTGTAGTGAGATTCAGATAAAAAACTAAAATCAAAATGAAAACCATAGAAAACTTAAAGAAAAAACTAAATTTAAAAAAGAGAATCATAAGAAAGATAAGGAGTGACATAAGAATTCTAAAAGATTATTTTAAAAATGATATTTATGTATTAGACGGACCATTCAAAGGAATGCTATATGGCGATGTCGCATACGGTAGTTCCCTCTTGCCAAAGGTGTTTGGAACATACGAACAACATATACATCCATGGATTGAAGAAATAATAGATAAAAAGTATAAAAAGATACTAAACATAGGGTGTGCAGAAGGATACTTTTCAAGCGGTTTTGCAATCAGGAACAAAGATTCTCAGATATATGCTTATGACACAAACAAAGAAGCGCTAAAAACTAACAGAGAGATTGTGACCAAAAACAAAATTGAAAATGTAATTTTGAAGGAAGAATGCACGATAAAAGAATTAGAAAATCTAATAGATGAAAATGCTTTTATTTTTTGTGACATAGAAGGCGGAGAAATAGACTTAATTGATCCCCGAAAAAGCAAAAAATTATTAGAAGCTGATTACATAATTGAAACTCATGATTTCAAATTGGATGGAATAACAGAAGAAATGGTTAATAGATTCAAAGACACTCACGAAATAGAAGTGATATCAGACGATAATAGAAAAATATCAGACAACATAAAGGTAAAGAAAATAGACAAGAAAATCATAATCGATGAAGGTAGGCCAAAAGGAATGAAATGGGTTAAGATGATAAGAAAATAAGATGATGATAAATCATATGTTTTTAATGTTAAAATTTGCGGTGAGGATATAAAACAAAAAATGGACTATTTGATGAACAATTTCATAAGACCCAGCCTATGCCGCGCAAATCTAGTTTGGAACCATGCCGGCTTTCAAAAGTATTTTAGGAATACGGGGTGGATGTTTGGTGGGAGGATTTTTGCAATGACCGTCGCTTTTGTAGTTTCTATTTATATCGCTAGATATCTCGGACCGAGCAACTACGGACTATTCAATTATGTAATCAGCTTTGTCGGTTTGTTTGGATTCTTATCATCTCTGGGACTAGACGGCGTATTAAACAGAGAAATAGTCAAAGATCACGACAAGAAAGATACCTTAATCGGGACTAGCTTTTATCTAAAATTAGCAGGATCAGTATTGGCGATAATAACTGTTTTTATAGTTTCAATTTTCACCACTTCTGACACCTTTACACTAATTCTGATTTGGCTGTTTGCTCTTAACTTTATTCCAACCGCATTCAATGTCCTAGAAGTTTATTTCAACTCCCAAGTTTTAGCCAAGAAAGTAGTAATATCACAAATCACAGCGGGTGCAATTTCAGCAATCTTGAAATTATTATTAATTTATTTCGACAAAGGAATTTTCTGGCTGACAGTCATTTATATTGTAGAGGCCACAATAATCGCCTTGTTGTTATTATTCAATTTCACAAAAATTGGCAACAGTATTAAAAAGCTGAAATTTGATCTAAAAGTTGCCAAGTCATTACTGAGCGATTCATGGCCGTTAATCCTATCAGGAGTCGCAGTCGGTATTTATATGAAAATCGACCAAGTCATGATTAAGAATATGTTGGGTAACGAACAAGTCGGTCTATATGCAGTTGCCGTTAAGTTATCAGAGATATGGTATTTTATTCCAGGAATTATAACGGCGTCTGTATTCCCTGCTATCGTTAATGCATACAAGAGAAGTGAAGAAGAATTTAACAAAAGAATGAGCAAGTTATATTTTGTGATGTTTTGGAGTTCTTTTTTGATTGCTTTGTCTACAACTTTTTTGGCAGGACCGATTGTTAAAATTTTGTTTGGTGAAGCTTATTTAGGTTCTGTTGCTGTGTTGCAGATTTATATTTGGTCTGGGATTTTTGTATTTTTAGGTGTCTCAGTTGGTAAATACTTATTAACAAAAAATTATATAAAAATATCACTCCTAGGAACTACCTTAGGTTCAATAATCAATGTACTAATGAATTTGTTTTTAATAGGTCGTATAGGTATAGAAGGCGCAGCTATATCAACTTTTGTTTCTTATTCAATTTCTGTGTTTATAATCTTATTTATATACAAAACAAGAAATCATGGGTTATTAATGTTAAAATCAATTGTAAAGTTAAAATAATTATATGAAAAAACCAGTTTTATTTCTAATATTCAACAGACCAGACACAACAAAACAAGTTTTTGAGGCTATTAGAGAATACCAACCAAAACAATTATTTATTGCAGCAGACGGACCAAGAGAAGAAAAACATAATGAAAAAGAGTTATGTGAAGAAACTAGAAAGATAGCCCAAAAGGTTGATTGGGACTGTGAAGTTAAAACCTTATTTAGAAATGAAAATCTAGGCTGCAGGGATGCCGTCTCTTCTGCAATAGACTGGTTTTTTGAAAATGTAGAAGATGGGATAATTTTGGAAGATGATTGCTTACCTAATCAATCTTTTTTTAAATTTTGTGAAGAGATGTTGGAGCTTTATAAAAATGATACGAGGATTATGCATATAAGTGGTAATAATCTACTAAATAACGTAAAGAGTAAAACGGATTATTATTTTTCAAAAATAACACATATATGGGGTTGGGCAACATGGAGAAAATCTTGGAATTTTTATGATAAGGAAATTAAAAATTTAAAGGAATTCGACAGTAATAATTTTATGAAAAATATATTTTACAAAAGAAAACACACAGAATATTGGTTAAATTTGTTTTATGAAGTTAAAAAAAATAAAATTAAAACATGGGATTATCAATGGCTGTATACAATATGGAAAAATAACGGTCTTTCAATAACACCAAATGAAAAATTAGTAAAAAATATAGGTTTTAATAACGAATCAACAAATACAAAAAAAATTGATAATTTTACTAAGGAAAATAATAACTACTTTAAAATCAATAGTAATTTTAAAGTAGTTAAACATCCTAATTTTATTGCTAGAGATTATAATAAAGATTTATATATTTGTAATAAGACTAATAAAAAAATAAGTGGTGTAAAATTAATGATAAAAAAAATATGGAGATAAAAAATAAAAAAACAGTCGGCATACTTACTTTTTTTGATGGAATAAACCACGGAGCTTTTTTACAGTGCTATGGTTTATATAAAAAAGTAGAAAAGATGGGATATAAAGTAAAAATAATTTCATATAAAAATCCAATACACTGGATAAAAGAATATAAAATATTTTTGTGGACTAAGCGTGTAAATCTTTTAATCAAAAATATTAAAAAAATAGCAAAATTTAAGAAAGAACAAAAAAAAATACCAAAAACTCGTTTTAAATTAGTAAATAGAAATATACCTTATTTTGATAATATAATAATTGGTAGTGATATTGTTTGGAATTACAAAAATCCTTTATTCGGCAAAGACTTAATCTATTTTGGTTATAAATTAAAAACTGAAAATTTAATATCTTATGCACCCAGCTTTGGTTCTATAAGAGAACATTTTCTTCCTAAAATAATAAAAGAACACTTAAAAAAATTTAAAAAAATATCAGTTAGAGATGAAAATTCAAAAATTATATTAGATAAAAATAATATAATAAGTGAATTAGTATTAGACCCAACTTTCTTATATGATTTTGGAAAAGAAGCAATTATACCAACAGAAGAGAAATACATCCTTGTATACGCTTTTACAATAAATGAAGAATCGATAAACCAAATTAAAAAATTTTCTAGAGAAAGGAAATTAAAAATAATTTCTATTGGTTATAAACAAGATTGGTCAGACAAGGACATTGTAGACGTTAGTCCTTTTGAATGGGTCGGATATTTCAAAAAAGCTGATTATATAATAACTTCAACATTCCATGGAACAATTTTTTCATTAAAATTTAAAAAATCTTTTTATATAATTCCCAATGAACCTATAAACAATAAAATTGAATACATCCTTAAACAGCTCAACCAAAAAGGAAGAATTTTTATCAAAGGAAAAGAAATCAAAGATATATTGAATTTAGGATATGATAAAGATTATGACAAAAAATTATCTTCAATGATAAGAGAATCAGAAAAATATTTAACAGAATCTTTAATATGAAAATAAAATATAAAAAAATAGTTTACAAATTGTATGTTTTTTTAAAACTCACATTAGGATATATATATGATTTCAATAGATATGTAAAATTTTCTTCAACTTTCAAAAAAATCAAAAATGAAGACGAGCTTAATAGCAGAATATTTGCTCATTACCACGTTATAGAAAAAGGATTATCTTTTAAAGAGATCCGACCTTTATTCGGTAAAGAAATAATAGAATCTTTAATAGAATTATTAGAAGAATATAAAACAAGAAGTTTCAACCTTAATAACACTCCTTACAAATCAGCAATTTCTTGTCTAAAACATTACCAACTTTTTCATAAAAATAAAAAAATTGACACACCAAAAAAATTAAACTTTTTTTTAGATAGAATAAAAGAAAATAATACAAACCACGGTGGAGTTGTAGAAGTTAGCAAAAAAGATATTATAGGAAACAAAAATTTCAAAGATATTGTCTACAACAGACATAGCGTTAGAAACTTTAGCAATGATAATATACCTACAGAAAAAATAATAAATTCTATTAAAATAGCGCAGAAAAGCCCCTCAGTCTGTAACAGACAAAGTGCAAAAGTATATATAATAAAGGATAAAAAAATAAAAGAGGAGTTATTAAAAAACCAAAATGGCAACAGAGGTTTTGGGGGGCAAGCAGATAAATTATTAATTATAACTTCTAAATTATCATCTTTTTATGGATCAGAAGAAAAAAATCAAAATTTTATAGATGCTGGATTATTTTCCATGACTTTAATGCACGCGCTAACATATTACGATATAGCAAGTTGCCCGCTAAATTGGTGTGTTGACTACAAAAAAGATATTTATGTAAGAAGAATAGTAGACATAGGTAAAGATGAAAATATAATTATGATGATACTAGTCGGTGGTTTCAAAGAAACATTTAAAGTTGCGATATCTTCCAGAAAAAATACTGACGATATTCTAGAAATAATATGAAAATTTTAAAAATAGGAACAATAGACAAATCAGGAGGTGCAGCAAAGATATCTTGGTCTATAAAACAATTTATGGAAAAACGAGGTAATAAGGTTTCTATGTTTGTTGCTGACAAAACATCAACAGATTCTAATGTTTTTAAGATTAAAAGAACTGTACACAGACATATTTGTTATCTATTTTCAAACGATTTAGACTTATTTAGAACAAATTGGATTACAAAAACAAAACAATACGAAGAATCAGACATTGTTCACTTGCATAATTTACATGGTTATTATTTCAACCTAAATACTCTCAAAAAAATTACTTCTAAAAAACCAACGGTCTGGACATTGCATGATATGTGGGCAATAACTCCGCATTGCGCATCGCCACTTACAGACGAAATAAAAGACGGTTTTTTTGTTTGTAAAAACAGAAAATTATACCCTAGAATTTTTTGGCCAAATGAAAAATACCTTAGATGGAGAAAAAGAAGTATCTATAAAAAATCTAATTTTGAAATAGTTGTTCCTTCAAAATGGGTTCTCAATAAAGTTAAGAGAAGTGTTTTGAAAGATAAAAAAATTCATTTAATTTATAACGGTATAAATAACAAGATTTTTAAAAAAGAAAACAAAAAAGAAATTAGAAAAAAATTAGGATTACCCTTTGATAAAAAAATAGTCCTCTTTGTTAGTGATGCCCATAAAAACGAATTAAAAGGAACTAGTTTTGTTGAAGAAATAATTAAAAATAATCAAAGAGATGATTTAATTTTTATATCAATTGGAGGTTATGAATCAAAACAAAAAAACTGTATTAATATAAATAAAATAAATGATCAAAAATTATTAGCTCAATACTATTCAGCTGCTGATATATTTTTATATCCTTCTCTAGCTGATACTTTCGGTTTAGTCGTTGCAGAATCAATGTCATGTGGAACCCCAGTTTTGTCTTTTGAAACAGGAGGAATTCCTGAAATTGCCTTACATAAAGAAAATGGATATATTGCAAGACAGAAAGATTCAAAAGATTTACAATCAGGATTAGAATATTTATTAAATTTACAACCAGAAGAAACAGAAACTATGTCCAAAAAATGTTCTGATCGAATATCACATAATTTTACCGAAAAAATAATGTGCGAAAATTATCTAAATTTATATAAAAAAATATTAAATAAATATGAGTAAAAAAATATCCATAATAACTCCGACATATAACAGCAACAAATACATAGAAAAATGTATCAAAAGTGTTTTGGGACAAACATATAAAAATATTGAATATATAATAATAGATGGACAGTCTACTGATCAAACTTTAGATATAATTAGTAAGTACAAAAATGAAGTAATTTTAATATCAGAAAAAGACAATGGAAATTATGATGCGATTAGAAAGGGTTTTGAAATTGCTTCTGGTGATATTTTAACTTGGATAGATTCTGATAATTTTTATGAAAACGAAAAAGTTATAGAAAGGGTCACAGAAGAATTTAATACCGAAGAAGAGTTAGACATTATTTTAACTAATTCTTTTTATAAATATGAAGAATCTGAGAAAAAATTTCTAAGGGAAATACCTAGTAAAATAAATTACGAAAAATTGTTAAACCAAGGTAACCTTTTAGTGCCTGAATCTATTTTTTACACTAAAAACATATACAAAAGGGCTGGAGGAATCGACCTTAAATATTCTTTATTAGCTGATTATGTACTTTGGCTTGGTTTATTCAAACAAAAACCTACTTATAAAAAAATAGACGTAGAAAGCTCTGTCTACACAATAAGATTTGATGCACTTCTTCGAAAGAATTTTTGGAAAGCATGGGGAGAAACATTTAAAATTGGTATAGAATATAATAGAAATTTAAAAACTAAAATTAAATTTTATTTACTTTTTATAAAATCGACATTACTATTCATTTTAACTTACCCAATAAAGAAAAATAAGAAGATAAGAAGATATATTATTAACAAATATTATTAATGCTAAACATAATCTCAAAATCATACGTATCTAATAAAATATCTGGACCTAAAAAAGTTGTAGATAACCTTATTAAAGGTTTGGAAAAAATTAATTATCCATACTGTATAAATAAATCTTTAGATTCAACTTCACAACTATGGATTCATGATGACAAAAAAGCCCTAAAAAAAGCTTCCGAGTTGAATATTAAAGCAGTGGTAGGCCCAAATTTATACATAACACCTAGAGAGATACCCAAAGAATTAAACTTAGACAATGTAGTTTATATTCACCCATCGAAGTGGGCTATGGATTTTTGGAAAGATTTTGGATTTGATAGATGCAAATTAGATTACTGGCCGACAGGTATAGATACAGATTTTTTCAAAGAAAGAGATAAGGACAATGCCAACGAAGTACTTGTATACTTCAAAGAAAGATACCCGGAAGAATTAGATTACGTAGAGAAAATTTTAGAAGAGAAAAATATAAAATACGAAATAATTCATTACGGAAATTATAAAGAAAAAGATTATATAGATAAATTAAATAAAACTAAATATATAATATGGGTAGGAAGACAAGAAAGTCAGGGTATCGCCCTGCAAGAAGCAATGTCTATGAATATTCCTATTTTAGTTTGGGATGTCAAAAATATAGGGCATTGGGTAAATTCTAAAAAACACAAGATATTCAATAAGGATGAATTATCTTATGAAAATACATCTTCTGCGTACTTTTTTAATGAGGATTGCGGGATTAAAACAAAAATAAAAACAGAGATTCCAGAAAAAATAAACTATATGGAATCAGAATGGAAATCTTTTTCACCTAGAAAATTCATTATAGATAATTTAAACCTAGAAAAACAGGCAAAGGAATTACTTTTATTATATCAAAAGTATTTTAATATATTTTTTGAAGATGGCTCAGCAGAAAGTTCAAAAAATACAAAAAAATGGGAGAATGATAAAATTATATTTAAATTAAAAACAAAAATTAAAGATCTAATAAAAAGATTAGTATGAAAAATTTCATCAAAAAAATAATAAAAATCTCACTCTCCCCTTTTATTCTAAAAGATTATTTTAAATTTAAATCAAAAGAAGAAACAAGAAGATTTTCTTTGAGTTTTAAAGATTTTCACCCACAAATAAAAGACAAAACAATAAAAACAAATTTTGATTATCACTATGTTTATCAAACAGGATGGGCAATAAGAAAAGTTAAGGAAATAAATCCTGAATTTCACACTGATATATCTTCTACTCTATATTTTATCGCTGGTCTTTCCGCTTTTATACCTGTTAAATTCTATGACTACAGACCGGCTGATCTAAATCTTTCTAATCTTGAAACTGGTTCAGAGGATTTAACTAAATTAAGTTTTAAAGACGAAAGTATCAAATCATTATCTTGCTTACACACAATTGAACATATAGGTTTAGGAAGATATGGAGATCCTATTGATCCAGATGGTGATATAAAAGCAGCAAAAGAATTACAGAGAGTTCTATCCAAAGATGGGTATTTTGTTTTTGTCACACCTGTTGGGAAACCAAAAATCGAATTTAACGCTCATAGAATTTATTCATACGAAATGATTTTAGATATGTTTAATGAATTAGAATTACTAGAATTTTCATTAGTTACAGATTCCGGAGATTTTATTGAAAATGCAAATCCTGATATAGTTAGAGAACAAAAATATGGATGTGGGTGTTTTCTGTTTAAAAAATAATTATGCTAACAACTAACCTAAAAGGCGGTCTAGGAAATCAAATGTTTCAGTATGCGACTGGGAGATATATTTCTGTTAAGAGCGGAGTCGAACTATACCTCGACACTAATTGGTTTTTTAAAAAAGATATATTAAATAGTGATACAAAAAGGAAATTTGAATTGGATAAATTTAATATTAAAGGCCAAATTTCTGACCCTGACCAAGCGCGAAAAATAAAATACCCCTATGGTTCCCTATCAAAGATTTTGAGTAAATTTGAAAAGAAATTTTTGGATAAATATTATTTAGACTACCACCCACAATTACTAAAAGAAATCCAAGAAAAATTAAAGAAAGACCCAAATACAAACATCTACTTAAACGGCTTTTTCCAATCCGAGAAAAACTTTGCAGAGATTCGCCCTCTCCTGCTCCAAGAATTTCAACTCAAGCCAGAATTTATCACCCAAAAAGTCAAAGAATTTGAAAAGCAAATTGAAAATAATAATTCAGTCTCGATTCACATTCGTCGTGGTGATTATGCTCAAAATCCGAAAACTTTAAAGATTCATGGTCTTTGCCCTATCTCCTATTATCGTGATGCTATCGATTTGATTATTAAAACGGTTGAAAACCCTCACTTCTTCATCTTTACCGACGATGTTGCATGGGCAAAAGAAAATCTAAAGATCAGTGATCCTCACACCTTTGTCTCTGGAAATGACTTGTCAGGACCGCAGGAACTATGGCTGATGAGTAAATGCCAACACAACATTATCGCCAACTCTTCTTTCTCTTGGTGGGGTGCGTGGCTGAATCAAAATCCAACTAAACATGTTATTGCTCCAGAGAAATGGACAGTTAAGAACAATGAACATCCGAACATAATTGCTGAGGGGTGGATTACTCTGTAGGTTTACACTTTACTGTAAACTGTAAACTTTTTATAAAAAATGATATATTTGTGTAAATGGAAAAACCTCTAGTCAGCGTCAATATTTGCACTCACAATCGCGCAGAATTAATCGTTAAAGCGATTGAAAGTGTTTTAGAGCAGGATTACCTAAATCTGGAAATTGTGATTGCTGACAACGGAGATGACTACACCGAATCTAAAATTAATAAAATTATTGAAGATAACCCTGCTTGGCAAGAAAAAATTCAATACTACAAAAACGATACCCAAGGTATTTCAGAAAACAGGAATTTTTCTCTGCAAAAGTCTAACGGAAGATATATCGCAGTTTTAGATAGTGACGATTATTGGATATCACCGCAGAAAATTAGTCGCCAAATCGATTTTCTTGAACAAAATCCCGAGTATGCCCTAATTGGAACAAACGCTATTATTGTAAATAGTGAAGATCAAAAAATTGGTGAAATTAAAAATCTAGAAAATAACGATAAAATTACCAAGAAATTTTTAATGAAAAATCACTTTGTTCACTCGAGTGTTGTATTTAAAAAAGAAGGATTTCCAAAATATAATGAAGAGATTTTTATCTGGGAGGATTATGATGCTTTTTTGAAAATCGCGCGAACAGAAAGAGTTGCTAACTTGCCTGAGCCAATGACTGCGTATAAAAAGCACTCTGGCAACATTTCTAAATATAAAAAAATCCGCGGTGTCCTAACCTTGGAAAAAATAATAAAAGAAAACAAAGAATACTACCCAAACTACTTCAAAGCGCGCTTTAAAAATATGGGGCGTCTCGCTAAAGCTATTTTACCCCTCTAAAATCTCCCTCAATTCTTTTTCTGAAACTTCGTTAGGTTTTTGTTTTGGTGACTCTTGTTGTTGATTTTTTTGAGGATCTTTTTTTGGTTGATTTGGCGCAGGTTCTGAATTATTTTCTGAACTCTCCCTCTTCACTTCCTTCTTGATTTCTTTTTTGCTCTTGCGACGCTCTTTCTTCTCTCCTCCCTTTTCAGAACCACCCAAAACACCCAGCCCAGACAAAACATCTTTCAAGGAATTAGAATTCTCTTTGCTTGGACCTTTTTTGTCAGCTTTGCCATTTCCATTTCTAGTATTTTTTTGAAGATCTTTTAGTGAAACTTCTAGATTTTCGTCTCTTTCGTTTTCTTTTTTATTAACCTCATCAGAGACAGGACCCTTTTCCATCAATTCCCTTTTCTTGGCCATAACTTCATCGATTTCTTTCAAGGCTTTTTTATCGAGGACTCTTACCGGTTTCTTGTTTTTAAAGTTATTGTTTGTGTTATTTCCGCCGCCGTTATTGTTGTTTCCGTTGTTACCATTTTTGTTACCACTATTCTGCCCTCCGTTTCCATTTTTTCCGCCTACATTGCCGTTATTTTTCCCACCATTTCCGCCATTCTTTCCATTTCCGCCACCATTATTCCCGCCAGAACCAGCACCACTACCAGAATCAAAGTTCTCCTTGGCGCGCTCTTCCATCTCGCGTTCCACATCAGCGCGTGGTCGAGCGAATTGTTCTCTAGATGATTGGATAACTTCGTCAACTATATCGTAATCAGGAGTCTCTAGAGGTGGTATAGTCCTAGCACTAAAAGGATGCGACCCAATTCCATTAATCATCAATCGCAAATAGATTTGAAAAGCTCCTAGATTAACGATGTCAGCTGCTTCGAAAGTAGGGAGAAATTCCTTTTCTAATACTTCTGCATCGTATGAGCCAACGCGGAATGTAATCATGGTTCCGACGTTTCCAAAAACCGCAGCACGCACTTCGTCTGACATTTGTTCAATATATTGGTGAGCGATTGTTAAGTTCAGATTATATTTTCTAGCCTCTGACAAAATATCCGCGAAAGATTCATTGGCAAAGTTTTGGAACTCATCAACATACAAATAGAAATTCGGCAGGTCAGCTAATTCTTTTTTGGATCTGTCAGCACGAGACATCGCTGACAAATAAATCTTGGTAATCAACATTGACCCTAACAGGTTTGCGTTCGATTCCCCCACTCTACCTTTTGACAGGTTCACTAAAACAATTTTGCGATCATCCATCAATTCCCTAAAATCGAAACTTGATTTTGGTTGACCGATAATATTTCGGATCAAAGGGTTGGCGGTAAATTGTCCAATCTTGTTCTGAATCGCAGGAGTCGCCTCCGCGGCCATTCTCTCGGTGTATCGCGCGAACTCTTCAACCCAAAAATTCTTTACCGCTGGATCTTTGATGTAGTTTACCACCTTGTTCCTAAAAGACTTATCAGAAAGCATTTTGTTAACATCAAGCAATGTTGTGTTTGGATACTCTAACAGAGCAAGCAAAGTATTCCCCAAAATGTATTCCATTCTCGCAGACCACGCATCAACCCAAATCTTCTTGAAGGTAGACATTAAACCAGAGACGACGAGATGCCGCTTGTCATAACCAACATCCTCCATCACATTGAAAGAAATTGGATTTTCCATATCGAAAGGAGCAAAATATAAAACATCTTTGACGCGCTCCTTTGGAACATACTGAATTATTTCATCAATGGCACTACCGTGTGGATCAATAAAACAAAGCCCATTGTTATTTTGAATATCCTGCGCCGCCATGTTCTCTAGAATAGTAGACTTACCCATACCGGTCTTTCCAATAATGTAGACATGCCGCGTTCTGTCTTTGGCTTTGATACCAAAACGCACCCGCTTGTTTCTAGCATCAGTATCGGCAAAGTATGTAATTTGCTCTGGATTATTCATGATGATAAGTTCAATTTTAAGTCCTTATTTAGGTAAATTATAACACAAGAATGAATTTTTTATGAAGTATTGTTTTGCAAACTAGAATAAGCTAGTATATTAGTAAATATGAATTATCTAAAATCAGTGTTTGGGCTAGGCTTTTCTATAGCCAAAGCTGACTTTGTTCTAAAACACGAAGGAACAATTTTGGGAATTGCTTGGTATGCCCTAGTGCCTATTATGACTTTTGTTTTGATGTTCGGGGTATTTAGAGAGCGACTTGGAGGGGATATTCCATCATATCCACTGTATCTTTTGCTGGGAATTCTTATTTTTAACTTTTTCAAAACAGTTACTAATGAGTGCGTTTCCCTTGTTAAAGACAGAGCTGGATTGATTAATTCAGTCAATTTTCACCATGAGGCCTTGGTTCTCGCGATAGCGATAAAGACATTATTCGCCCATATATTTGAAATCATGATTCTATTTGGTTTCTTGATATTTTTTGATATACCATTATTGACCATTTTACTTTATATAATAATACTAATTATATTAACCACATTTAGCGTTGGTGCGGGGCTTATCCTGGCATCTTTAGGGGCTTATTTCTTTGATTTAAGGCAAATATGGGTTTATGTATTAGGTGGGGTGTGGTTTATCACTCCAATTTTTTATGCGATTGAGACAACTGGTAAAATGTTTCTGGTTAACTTATTCAATCCACTATATTTTATAGTTACTCTGGCTAGAGATATTATAATATACACGAGAGTCCCTGATTTTTATATTATTTTCGGCGCCCTAGGATATAGTCTAGCTGCAATTATTATTGGATTTTTATTATTCAAAAAATTAAAAGTTAAGTTCTCTGAATTAGTATGATCGAAATACAAATTAAAAATTTATACAAAGAATTTGATGTTCGTGCCAAGAACAAGAGGCTTTTGAAGCAGATGTATCATTTGATTCGACACAAATTTACGAGAGAAACTAGACCAGTTTTGAAAGGGGTTTCGCTTAATATCAAGGGTGGCGAAATCGTTGGCCTGATTGGAAATAACGGTTCAGGAAAATCTACGATGTTGCGTCTAATAGGTGGAATTCACAAAAGATACCAAGGGGAAATAAAAGTTGAAGGCAAGGTGACTAGTTTGATTGGTTTAGCTATTGGACTTAACCCCAGATTAACCTTGATCGAAAACACCTACTTGGCCGGTTCACTATTAGGTATGGCTTTTTCTGAAATAAAAGAAAAACTAGATTCAATTGTGAAGTTTGCTGAATTAGAAGAATTTAGAGACACAAAGGTATACCAATTCTCACAAGGAATGAGATCTAGACTCGCTATTTCTATTGCATTACACACCGACCCTGAAATTTTCCTTGGAGATGAAATTTTCACAAAATTAGACGAGCATTTTAAAAATAAAACTTTAAAAGAATTGGAGAAAATTACCCTGAATGGTGGAATAGTCATTTTAGTAGAACATCAACTGGAATTATTAGAGGACCATTGCAAGAGAATTATTTGGCTAGAAGAAGGACTTATCAAAAGAGATGGTAAACCTGGAGATGTCGCAGATGAATACGAGAGGGTTAATGAGTTTTAAGAAATACAGAATTATTTAACCAAATCTAAAATTTTATAAACATCCCCTGCCCCCATCGTCACGACAACACACTGATCGTCTTTTTCTAGCGCGATTTCCGCAGCTTTTTCAAATGACGGTAAAAATTCGACTTTCATTTTTGAATTTTCTGACAAGTTCTGCTCGGTGATTTTTTGCGCTAATATTTCAGAAGAAATTTCAGAGTCAGCAGGTTCGCGAGCGGCGTAAATTGGCAGTAGATAAAGTTCTGAAACAGGTGTTATTTTGCTTTCGCCAACTGGGTTTTTTTCTAAGAAAACTTCAACAAACTCATCAAACAATTTTTTAGTCCTAGAATACAAATGTGGTTGGAAAAATATCACTAATTTTTTATCTTGAAAATTTTGATGTAAAGCATTAATTCCTGCGCGAATTTCTTCTGGGTGATGTGCATAATCATCGTATAGAATGGCACCTTTTTCGGTTTCTCCCCTCGCCTCCAGTCGACGCCATGTTCCAGAGAATTTTTCTAGGCCAGTAATCGCGCCGTCTAAAATTTGTGCGTCGGCTGAATTTTCCCTATTTTTACCAACCTCCTCAAATACCGACATCAACGCCAAAGTCGCTGCAGCATTTAATTTATTATGTTCGCCTAAAACTTTTAATTCAGGAACTTTTGATAATAACTTTTTATAATCAACGATTTTATCTGGAAACTTTTCAACAATAGGAGCAAGGTTTGGCAAATCAGGATTGCAAATAATTTTTCCATCCTTTGGCGTTTTTGCACACAAATCAATAAAGGCGCTTTGAATGTCAGCCAAGTCAGAATAATAATCCAAATGGTCTTCTTCGATATTAGTTATAACAACATGTTTGGGATTTAAATTTAAAAATGACCTTTTGTATTCACAGGCTTCTGTTATTAAAATATTTCCTCCCTCATCAACGACGCCACCCTTTAAATAATTACTCTTGTATTCCGGCAAGAGCGAACCAACGATAACATGAGGTTTTAGATTCGCTCCAGAAAAAGCACTAGCAAGC
>JAACPR010000006.1 GCA_009995365.1 Candidatus Parcubacteria bacterium
CCTGTTCAGACTCGCTTTCGCTTAGCCTTCGCCCCTATGGGCTTAGACAAAGAAAATGATTAAACTCGTTGGCTCATTCTTCAATAGGCACGCTGTCGAGGATGCTAAAATAAATTTTAGCTCCTCTCCAACTATTTGTAGACATATGGTTTCAGGTCTATTTCACCGCCCTCACCGGGCTACTTTTCACCTTTCCCTCACGGTACTAGTTCACTATCGGTTTGAAAGAGTATTTAGCCTTACCAGTTAGTTCTGGTAGATTCACTCAGGCTATTCGTGTCCTGAGCTACTCAAGAGCTGTAACAAGAGAGATGATTTATTTTCGTTTACGGGACTATTACCGTCTAAGGTTTAACTTTCCAGTTAATTCAACTAATAAATCACTTTGTAACTCTCCTAGCCGAAGCTAAGTTACAGTCTTACAACCCCAATTATATAAATACAATTGGTTTGGGCTTCTTCCTTTTCGCTCGCCGCTACTAAGGAAATGTTGTCTGAATTAATCAGACTTGTTTTCTATTCCTCTAGGTACTGAGATGTTTCACTTCCCTAGGTATGCAAAATAGATTAAATCTATAATAACTGTTAAAAAACAGTTGGGTTCCCCCATTCGGAGATCTCCGGGTATAACGATTGTTAGGCATCTTACCGGAGCTTATCGCAGCCATACTACGTCCTTCATCGCCTCTTTCAACCAAGGCATCCACCATACGCCCTTAGATTCCCATTAGGAAATCTAAAAACCACTATATGTTTCTACGAGGTAAATTCTTACAAAAGTAAAAATTTACCTATTTTTTATGTTTGTGAAAATACAATTTCCTGATTGTATTTTTCAATATTACCACCCAAATGACGTTTAAGACTCTTAAATAAATTTGGATGGTTTGTTTATGTCAAAGTTCAATTTACGAAATTAAGATTTTAGGTTTTTAAAAACCGCTTATGGTTTAAAGCGGCCTCTTTGAAAACATCTAGCAGATGCTCTTAAACTGACCACTTGAACCTAAATCTTTTTCTCATAAATGTAGTGGCTATTATACGCATGCAAATAAATAAGTCAATACTTTTTAGCAAAAGAAAATTTGATGAAAAGTGGATAACAATTTTAAAAAAATTCATACCCTATTCACGCCCCACTAGCACCGCTTTAAACATCAATTACACAACCAAAAACCACCCCATAAATCAGAGGTGGTTTTTGCTTTTCTTCAAAAAACTTTAACTAGTTTTTCTCAGTAATTTCTTTTTTGATTTTATCAACAGCTTCTGCTGCAGCGTCTTTACCACCGATACCAAATGCGATACCTAGTGCAATAGCAAGAGCAGCAACAACACCTGTGAATAATGTTTGGATAAAGATAACTCCAATTCCAAGTTGAACAAGTGCAGCTAGTGCGGCAAAAATCCAAATTGACCATTTTGTAACTGAACCTAGAAAGTTTGCTGATTCTAGATTTGCAGCTTTAGCGCTGGCAACAACTGTTTTTCTAAGTGCTTCACCAATTAGTGCGGCAATAAATAGAATCAATACTGCGGCAATAACTTGTGGGATGTAATTAACAACAACACCTGATAGGAAGTCATTTACTTGTGTAAGTCCTAGAACATCAAAAGCTGTAATCAAGAAAACTACAATAGTAAACCATTTTACAAGTTCACCTAGGAATTTTCCTGAATTTAATTTAAAGCCTCCTTTTTCTATAACTTCACCAATTCCTGCTGAAGAAAGTGCGCTATCTAATTTAAGTGATTTAATTACTTGTTCAATCACTTTTGAAAGTGCTGCACCAATTATCCATCCAAGTAGGACGATAATAACAGCAATTATTATATTTGGAAGTACTCCGATTACACCATTCAAAACATTTGTGAATGATGATTCTAGAACTACTGTCCACATTTCTAATGTATTCATAAATTCTGTTAAGTTTAATTATTAATTTTTAAATATTAAGTGCGGTTTCGACCGCCACGTGACGACTCGATAAGTCGTACTTTTATTATAACATCTATAACTCAAATCCAAGTCTATCTATCACCACCTGGTGAGGATAATCGAAAACATCGCG
Source organism: Candidatus Parcubacteria bacterium (assembly GCA_009995365.1). Lineage (GTDB taxonomy): Bacteria > Patescibacteriota > Minisyncoccia > Phycocordibacterales > JAACPR01 > JAACPR01. Next base: position 2,073 of record JAACPR010000006.1, read on the forward strand.
AACTAGTCTGTCGTGTATTCCTAATCGATATTTGAAATCCTGCGACCCTAAAATGGCGTATCGAAGCTCTTTCCCTACCTCTGATTCGAGCGTTGAAATCAAATTTTTGAGACTGCGGTCTTTCACATCATCCGCTACAATCAGCATATCAATTCTGCTATCGTCGTTTTGAATGAAAATTCCAGAAACAGCGAACAGCTTTAATTTACCAATTCTCTGCATCCTCTTTCCCACATCGGCATGCTTGAAAGGTTCAGTATTAATAAGCAAACTTTTCAAGTGATTCAAATAAACAAAATTTTTATTCAAAACATAACCATTCACTCTTTTCTTTTTTATCCCAGTTTTTAACTTTATCTCTTTAAAAAAACTGCGCTTGCGAATTAAACCGACATTATCCAAATTACTAAGTTCTTTTTTAGTTTGTTGTTTGGTAAGTTTTGTCTTTTTAGATATTTCTGGCAGATCGAGATCCTCATCAGGATTGAATAGGAAAAGTTTCATTATTTTGACTCGAGCCATGCTCCCAAACAGCTTTTCAAGTATTTGCATTGACATATCTTTCTTTGATTACTGATTTAAATAAATTAACAAGAGACTAGTTGCTAAAATTGAAACAAAAACTAATATGAATGTTAACGATGTCTTGTTTAGCATAATTCCCTTTTAATAAAATTATTATAGCAAAAAATGGATGAAATTTATATAGATTCTTGATTCTGATTCTTTATTTCATATAAAGTTCATAAATATTTATTATTTCTTCAAAATCATTTCTACGATCTGAATTTACATACTCAGATATTTCGTTTAAATCAAGCGTCTTTTCTTCTGTTTCAATATTTATTTGTTTATATTTTTTTCGATTTGGATAGTAAAATTTTATTTCACCCTTTTTATAAGGAAAGTTTGTTACTTCACCAGTCAAAACCAAAGTCTTTTCAGAGTCCAAAATAGTGTCTTCGGCAATTTTAAAAACAATCTTTTCATCAGTATCTACCTCAAAAGGTTCAAAGACAAGCGTAAACCTACCAATATTGATTTCTTGTTTTAAAGTGTTTTTCAACAGAACATCCACAGTTTTTCCACTTTTTGAATAATCCAAGTTTATTTCGGGATTCGAGACGAAGACCTTGGTTCTGGCAGTTGAATCGCTTTGACCTTTTACAGCTTTTAGAACGACATTATAGACACCGGCTGAATTGTAGGAATAACTGATTTCATCCCCTCTCAATTGCTTGCCATCACCCATAGACCATAGCGCCTTTATACCACTTCCTTTTGATTGGTTGTGCTCAAGATGGAAATCAATTTCGGAATTAACCAAAGCGTAGCGATTGCGACCAGCAGAAACCTTTAGGTCGACTTTTGGTTTGTAGTTTGAGAGGTCGCTTATTCCGGAATGAGTCGATTTTGTGCCAGATGAAGTTCCAGAACCAGCGGAAGAACCACCACCCGAATCAGCGCCAGAGCCATCATCAGAATCACCTTGGTCACTTTGGTCGTCTGCCGAGGTTGCATTCTCTAGGAAGGGTGTTGGCTGGGCGGGGATCCAATCAGATGCGGAACTGGTAGTAAGTCCGCCATCACTAGAACTAGAGAGGTTGGTATTTTGCAGTGAACTACCTGTTCCGTCAGCTCCCCACTCTGGATCATATGTGACCGTGTAGATAATCTCTCCGTCAGGATTCACAATTGAAAGCTCTTCGCCTGTGTTTTTGAGTGAGAAAACCGAGTCTATCAATAATTCGTTCTCAGAGTAATCCTCCAAAAATTTGGTGGAATTGTCAGCAATAATGGCATATTTTTGTGGCTCTAATAATAACCCAGTGTCGTCTGGATTATGTGGCGACAATCTGTGGGCGACATCGTTTTCTAAAAATCTATAATTTATTAGGTCGATCGATTCGTCGCCTGTATTATAGACCTCGATCCATTCCCTACCAGAGTCAGCACCCTCGGGGTTATACATTATTTCGGTGATTATAATTTCGGCATGAAGTGTAAGGGGAAATATACAGAAAAGGTAGAAAAATACGGATAAAAATATTAATTTGGTATTTGAAATTATTGGCATGAATCAAAGGTAGCACATGAACACTAAAATAGTTTTAAAGAAAAGTTAAAATCCGTCTAAAGACAAGTTTTGACAAGAGAGGTAGGTTTGTTAGTATGTAATCATAAATGGCAATTGAGCCGACCGAGGAACCACCTAGAAATAGGTGGTTCCGTTTTATTTAATCAAATCTATTACCCTCTCTTTAATTTGGTTAAAATCATTAAAATATAACTTACTAATAAATCTCCTCAATCTCTTAACACTCATTAACTTAATTTGAGACAAAATAACAAAATTTTCAAGTCCGTTAATTTTTATCTTGTGATAGAATTTTTCGTCACCACTTTTGGAACTTATAGGTAGTGTTAAACAAATTCTATTATTAAAATTCTTTAAAATTAAAACGGGTCTTTCATACCTATTTTTCTTGCCGTTTTCCTCATCACCTATATTTAACCCAACGGATGCCCACCAAACCTGTCTTTCTTTTATTTCCAAAAAATTGATTTTATTATCAATCTTTTTCTTCATCTTATTCCACTCATCAAAGTCTTTGCGCACCACCATACCCTATCAAACACACCTAAAATCCTGATAAAGAAAGGTTGAAATCCGTCTCAAGACAAGTTTTGACAAGAAAAATGAATTTGATAATATAGAAGATACAAGTGCCGTAGGCCCGCCTTCGAAAGAAGGCTAAAAGAAATACAAAAAGCGATTAAAACAAATCTTTAATCGCTTTTTTAATTTCTTGAAATAAATCCTCGGCTAATACACAAATTAGTTGAGATAATCTTTTAGTATCTACGACCTTCATTTGAGATATAATTGCTTTTGCCTGTTTACCGCCAATTAGCCCAACATCAAATCTATATTTATGCTCTTGTTGTGAAGTGGTGAGTGGTATTGCAAAGAAAGTCATTAGACTCAACCCTTTAATAACTATAACGGGTCTTTTAAAATTAATATAATCACCATGTTGCTCGTTACCTATATTCAGCCCTATATTACACCACCATACTTCCCCTTCATGATAAAAACGACCTTTTGATTTTCTATCAATCTTTTTCTTCATCTTATTCCACTCATCAAAATTTTTGCGCACCACCAAACCCTACCAAAACCACCTAAAATCCTGATAAAGAAAAGTTTTGACAAGAGAGGCAGGTTTGTTATCATTATGAATACAAACGGCTTCGGCAAGACCTTGCGAAAGCAAGGGTAACAAATAGAAAAAATTCAAGGGAGTAATTCCTTGAATTTTTTATTTAAATCTTCAAAATCTAACGATTCAATATAATCAATTTTATTTAATAACCTCTTTGAATCCAGTAACCGAATCTGAGAAAGTATCGCTGTGCTTTTTTGATCATCAAATACCGATTGGAAGGTGTGATAAAATGGCAATGTTTTTATTGTTCTCGTTAGGGGAATAGCCCAAAATATGGATTTATTAAACTTTTTAAAAATCAAAACTGGTCTTATAAAATTAGCCCCGACACCATCTTGTTCACTAGAGATATTCAACCCTAAATTACAATTCCAAATTTCTCTCTCATAAAAAATTGGTTTATTTTCAGATAAATTTATCTGCTTATTCATCTTATTCCACTCATCAAAGTCTTTGCGCACCACCAAACCCTAACAAACTCACCTAAAATCATTATAAAGAAAGATTAAAATCGAACTAAAAACCAATTTTGACATTAAAAATGAATTTGATACTATAAAAACATCACGACGAAAAGGTTTTGTAGGGGTTCCGTCCCTTACAAAGCCTTTTTATTTTATTTAAGCTCTAACTTGTTTCTTTTTCTATTTAAAAATTCAAAAATGTTTTTATCAGGGCGACTAAGCCTCTTCAGCAAAGCTGAATATTTCTTTTCATCTGGCACCAAAACAATCTCTAATTTATTTTCATTTAGCAAATATTCAACTAAACAATAAAAATCGCCATCACCAGAGACAACGATTGCTTTATCAAAATTCTTATACTGTATCATTGTGTGCAAAATTAATTCTGCGTCAACATTTCCTTTTATTTTTCCACCTTTCAATTCAAGAGTTGGTTTAAAGATACAAATGTAGCCCATGTTTTGAAGTTTTGTATATAATGTTTCATTTCCAGGTATATAACCTATAAATATATAGGCTTTTGTAGTAGAATATTTTTCTTTTAAATATTTATAAAATTTTTTAAAGTCCAATTCCCAACCGAGATCTCTAATCCCAAGATTTAAATTCTGACTGTCTATAAAAGCAAAGTTATTAACTAATTTTTTCATCGATTAACATATTAATAAAATTTATCCTACCAAAACCACCTAAAATCCTGATAAAAAAAGATTAAAATCCGGCTCAAGACGAATTTTGACAAAAAAGCTGAGTTTGATATTATGGAGGGTACAAATGCCTTCGGGCCCGCCCTCGAAAGAGGGAAAACAAAAAGCTACCAGAACATGTTTCTGATAGTTTTTTTGATTAAATTAAAAGTTTCTTTATCTAGAATAGCTTCTCTTTTATAAAATCTTTTTGTGTCTATTAATTTAATTTGAGATATTATTACTTTCGCATTTTTACCTCCTATTTTACCTATTGATATATAATATTTATTATTCTTATTAGAAGTAGTTAAAGGAGCAACTATAGAAATATCTTTATTGAACCTCTTGATAACTAATACTGGTCTATCAAATTCCTTACCTGTTCCATCTTGTTCAAAACCAATATTAATCCCCAACTTACACCACCAAATTTCTCTTGCTTTATAATACCGCCTATTGTTATAAGCATTAACATTCTTCTTAACCTTATTCCACTCATCAAAGTCTTTAAGCACCACCAGACCCTAACAAAACCCCCTAAAATCCTGATAAATAAAATCTAAACCGAACAAAATATAAAACACAAAAACCCCGCCGTTTTACGAGCGGGATTTTTGAGGTAAACAAAAAACCACTCTTGCGAGTGGTTTTTTGCTGAACTTTTAAGTTGTTCTAAACTTTTCGATTTTTGCTATCGAGAAACTCTCAATTACTTTCAGAAATTTTTAACTAAAACTAGTTAAGAATTTGTTCTGAAGGTGATTGGTAATCTGATGTAGGAACTGCATCTTGTGAGTCATCTCCAGCAGCTTTTGTATCATTGAAGTTAACTTGTCCAAGTTGTCCTCTAAAGTTTCCTGTAGAAGCAGCATCGTGGTAAAGAGTTAATTTCAAATCAACTTCTTGTCCTGGGTTTAATCTCACGTAGTTTCCATCGATTGTACCACCACTAACTCTTTCTAGAGTTGCTGTAGTTGTACCTGTTGAAACAACAACATCGTTATTGTTCACATCTTCAATGTAACCGTATGCACCTGCAGCGCTAACTGCTGTATTTGTAGTTGTAGCTGTAAGAGCAATGTAAGCTGTTTCATCGAATGCTTTAACTGTGAAGTTAATTTCGAACTTACCTTGGTCATCAGTACTTGTTGTATCTAGGTTAAAGATTCTAGCTGAAGAATCATTATCCCCTTCTGACAACATGATTCCTGTTGCAGCGAAACTAATGTCATCAGCTTGTGCTGAACCTTTTAGATCTGTAACAGTATCACCGTTTTCATCATCAGCATCAATGTCAGCTGAATCGATAAATACAACTGAGAATGAATCACCATTTGTGAATCCTCCATCAATATCATTGATGTCAGCTTTCAATACAAATGAAACTCTATCTCCTTCTTCGATAACTACATCATCATCATCAAGATCGATGAATGTAAGTGTTCTTGTTGGGACTGAGCTTGAAGCGAAACTTCCACCATCAATTGTTACTCTACCAACTTCTTTTCCTTCCATAAATAATTCGAAGTCGTTAGCAATTTCAGTAACACCAGCACCTACTGATGTAATATCGATTTCCAATGAATCAAGTTCTAGATCAGAACCTTCAGCTTCTAATTCGAAGCTTAGGATTTCAACACCATTTGTGTCGCTTGTTTCTGAAATTTCAATTGTTCTTGCATTGTTAATTGATGAATCATCTTCACGAACTGTTAGTTCAACATCTCCTGAAGTTGAAAGATCTTCAAAAGTAAATGTTTCTGTGATTGTTCCATTTACTCCTGTACCTGTTGCGTCAGTTAGGATTGCTCCTGTTGCATCTTCATATCTGATTTGACCAATAGCAACTTCCCAATTTTCATCAAGATCGTTACTATCAATATTTCTGATTGCTGAAACAGCAACATAGAATCTTTCTTCTTCATCTTCATCAATAATAGCATTTGAAACTGCAATGTTTCTTGAATACACATCATTGTTTTCTGAGAAATCATCTACGTCAACTGTACCAACAACTGTGTTTCCCATCATGATTTGTACTTCATCAACATAACGATCTAGTCTGTCTGAACCTGAACCATCGTGTTCAAATTCAACACGTACTGAAGTAACTGCGATGTCTGATCCTGTAGCTTCAATTTCGAAACCAAGAACTTTAACCTCGTTTGCTCCTTCTAGAACTTCATCTTCAACACCTGATGATCTTTCTGTTACATCAATACTTCCAGCTCCACCTTGTAGACCAGTACTTGGTGTAGTTGGTGTAGTTGGTGTAGTTGGTGTAGAAACTAGACCTGCGAATGCTGATCTAGTGATTGGACCAAAGTATCCTGATGCTGGTGAGATTCCTTCAGCTGCTTGCATTGAAGCTAGAGCTGATTGTGTAAGAGAACCGAAGTACCCTTTTGAAACACCTGCTGGGATATTTAAGTATCCTAGGTCAATAAGAACATCTTGTAGGGCTACTACATCTGCTCCTGTTGATCCGATTGTTAAGTCTCTAGTGAAGTTGTATCCTGCTGCAGTTGAACCTGAAGTAGAACCAGTTGTTCCTAGAGCTGCGCGAGCTGCATCTGCTTTTTCTGAAGAAATGATATCTAGAGAAATAAGCAATTCAACTAACTCGCTTGCTGTCAAAGCAGAAGCTGGAACTGCTACACCTACGAAAAGTGCAATAGCTACAACAACACCTGCTGTTTTTGCGATTAAATTTTGCATAATTTTTTTTAATTTTTAAGTCTTAAGTTATGAGTCGATCCGTTAACTTTTAAATTTGTGGATCTCCTCGGACTAATTTACTAATAAACGTTTACTAATAACACGACGGGTCCAATACCCCATCTCAGTTTCTATCATGACTGTCCTGCGGAATTTTACCGCGTATGGGCGCGGCAGACATTTCTGTCTGATTGCTTGTAATCTCCATCTCAAAAAAGTTTTCGACAAACTTGATTTGAGTTTTGGATTCTTTGTTGCTGTCTTTTTCTGTCTTGTCTGTCGTTCATTTTTGCTCTGCATATTTCTAAAAATGTTTTTTATTTTTTTCAAAACTTCAAAATAAATTTCAAAATACAACAAGCAAAAAATCGGGATTGATCATCCTTTCTGTAAAAATAGTTTACAACGTTTACGATGCATAACCGTATTTAATTGTAAATGTTCACTTCGTTCTGAGTTCACCAATATAAGCGATCTATCATTCGATCCGTATGTCTATATTATAAGCCCATTTACATTGCTGTAAAGTAATGATGTGGATAACTTTATTTTTAAGCATTTTTTCAGCAAAAATAAATAAAATTATTCATTCTAATCCAATCACTACCCTATCGATGGACATTGAAATATTAACAGAAAATCCTTAATATCTCAATACCTACCAATAGTTTTCTGTGACACGGCGACTTTTATTTTCTATTTCGGATTGGCAGTTTGCGGACCGGCATTCTGATTGGCATTTTGATATTTAAATTTTATTGTCCTTTAATCATGTATCTGCTCCATCGTCTCTCGCCCTCTTTCTCAAGGACACCTTCCTCGACCATCGAAACTAATTCCCTCTGAAGTGTCTTTTCACTAGTGTCTTTTATAATAGCAGAAATGTCTTTTACAGAAACATCTTTCTTTTGTTTTATGATATTAATAATCTCTTCCCTTCTCTTGTTTCTCTCGTGAATTTTGTTTGTAGTTTTGTTTGTAGTTTTGTTTTCAGTAAGTGTCTTTTTTGGTGTCTTTTTAATTACTGATGAATATGCGGAATTTTGTTCATCCTCCTCAAAGACATTTCTATCAGACATTGATTGATGTCCTTTTTGTTTTTGTTGTCCTTTATAAAAGACGTTGTCTTTTATAATTTCTCCAGCAGGTTCTGCGAAGAAATCGTCTTTAATAATTCTTGTCCTTGATTCATTTTCTTTCATATCAAATTCATCAACAAAGTTTGCTATTTTATTTAACTCTTCGTTAACGATTCTATAATTCATTTCTGATATAAAACCAGATCTAAACGCCACATTATACAGTGAGATTAATTGAAATAGTTTTTGACTAATATCTCGTAGGACCGATTCCCTAGAAGACATGGTTGCATTACTCAAGGACATAACATTGTCCAATAGGTTTAATGTTGTTTTTCTCAGTTGCCATTTGATAGGTTCTTGGACACTCATCAAATTTGTTATGAGATAGATAGCGGTAGAAAGTCTTTCTGTCTTTTTGTATAAAAAGACAAAACTTTCGTCCTTGAAAATAGTTAGGTTTGTATTGCTACTTGTAGCCAAGTCTTTATTTGATTGTTTTCTAAAATCCATAATGTCTTTTAGATATGTCTTTTACTTAAAAACAAAAGTGTCCTTTTGGTTTAGGACACTTTTATGTAAAAGACACTCTTATTAGACATAATACTGATATTGTCTTTAATGTCAAGGTTTTTAGTCTTTTATTAACGTCTCAGTCTTATCACGCTTTAATTCATGATCAAATCTTGATTTCCGAGATAGTCGAGATAGTTAAAATAAAACTAAAATTTATTATTGACTTTAAAATACTATTGTATATACTTTGGTATATGTATACAATTTTAAATGTTAAAACAGATAAAAAACTAAAAGAAGAGGCTCGGAGAGTTGCTTCTGAAATAGGTGTTCCGCTAAGCACTGTTGTTAACTCTTTCCTAAAACAATTCGTAAGAGATCAAGAAGTTACTTTCTCTGCAAAAGAATATAAGATGACCCCTTATCTAGAATCTTTGATTGAGGAAACTGAGCAAGACTACAAGAAAGGAAAACTTGAAGGTCCTTTTGACAATGCTGACGATTTCATTAAAAACCTAAACAAACAGTAATGCTAATTCTTTACAAAAAGAAATTTGAAAAAGAATACCAAAAATTAACAAAAGCAAACAAAGACAAGTTTAATTTAAAGATAAAACTACTACTCGTTGATTTACACGACAAAAGACTAAATACTCATAAACTTCACGGGAAATATAAAGACTGTTTTAGTATAAACATCACTGGTGACATCAGAGCAGTTTTTAGACTTAAGGAAAATAATAAAGTTATCATTTTTATAGATATAGGAACACACAGCAAATTATACAAATAAAATCTTGATAAAATCCCCACCCCTCAAATCACAATATGCTATAATTCTTTAAATATGGGACGAAAAAAGAAGAACAAAAAAGAAGATTCTGAAAGCTTTTTAAATGCTTTCAAAAAAGAAACTCTTGAGGGTATTACCGCAATATTTTTTATTATAATTTCATTATTTTTGGTGCTGTCGCCTTTTGGTAAGGCAGGGATAGTTGGGACTGCAGTTCATAATTTTTTAGAATTAATTTTTGGACCGATTGGTTATTATTTGTTGCCAATTATTTTATTGATACTCGGAGCTTCATTTATAAAATCTCTTAGCCACAATTTGGCGTGGCCGAAAATTATAGGAGCTTCGCTGATGCTAATGACCGGACTTGGACTGATAGATATCGTAATAAAAGAAGGAGGAATGATCGGACACTACATCAATGTTCCCCTACTCTCTCTTTTTGGCACATGGATGACAGTCATCGGACACATCGGAGTTTTAATTATTTCAATTTTAGTCATTTTTGATCTTTCACTAAAATTCTCACACATCCAAGACTTCATGAGCAAATACTTTTCTCGTGACAAAAAAGAAAGCGACGAGGAGGTTGAGCCGGAAATCAAGCAACCTGAAGATGAGTCGACCGAAGAAGCAGAAGAGAGTGATGAGGAAGAAGACGAGGAAATCGAAGTGGTCAGAAAAGACAAAAAAGAAGAAGAACCGAAAAAAACAAATGGACTTATTTTCTTTTCTCGAAAAAATGAAAGCTTCAAAGAATACACAGCTCCCCCACTCTCACTACTATCAAAAGATTCCGGAAAGCCAGGAGTCGGCGATATCAAAGCAAACACAAATATCATCAAGAGGACTTTGGCGAATTTTGGAATCCAAGTCGAAATGGATGAAGTTTCAGTCGGACCATCGGTTACTCGTTACGCCTTGAAACCTGCCCAAGGGGTCAAGCTTTCAAAAATCGTCTCTCTGCAAAATGATCTGGCTCTGGCGCTAGCTGCCCACCCTCTTCGTATCGAGGCACCTATTCCTGGAAAGTCTCTTGTCGGGATTGAAATTCCAAACTCAAGCAAAACAACGGTCGGACTTGCCTCTATTTTCAAAAATACTGAATTCCAAAAAAGCGATAAGCCCTTGTTGCTCGGACTTGGACGAGGAATTTCTGGAGATTCACTCTTTACAAACCTTGCCAAGGCTCCTCACATGCTGATTGCTGGTGCAACTGGTGCCGGAAAGTCTGTAACGATTCACGCTATTATTACTTCTCTATTATATAGAAACTCCCCTGAGATGCTGAAGTTCATCATGATTGACCCAAAACGCGTTGAACTTACCATGTATAACAAAATCCCTCACTTATTAACGCCTGTTATTACTGATCCAAAGAAAACTATCCTTTCGCTAAAATGGGCCGGAAAAGAAATGAGTCGTCGTTATGACATTTTAGAAGAGCACGGTGTTCGCGATATCACCTCTTATCATGAAAATATTTTGGAGCCTGCCCTTAAAAAAGGTGGTGACCCTGAAGATATGCCCGAAAAAATGCCTTATATCGTCGTTATTATTGATGAGTTGGCTGATATTATGCAGACTTATCCTCGCGAATTAGAGTCTGGAATAGTTCGTTTGGCTCAAATGTCTCGTGCTGTTGGGATTCACTTGATTATTTCAACACAAAGACCTTCTGTTAATGTTATTACTGGTCTTATCAAAGCCAATATCCCATCTAGAATTGCCCTCCAAGTCGCCTCTCAGATTGACTCTAGGACAATTTTGGATATGCCGGGTGCTGAGAAACTGCTCGGCGCTGGAGATATGCTTTTCCTTTCTGGAGATATTTCACAACCTCGCCGTATTCAATCAGCCTTTATTTCAGAGAATGAAGTGAAAAGTGTTGTAAGTTATCTGTATAAAAATTACGAATTCGATGGATTAAGCGATGCGATTGATCTAGATGCAAAAGCCGAAGAATCAAATAGTGAGTCATTATTTAACGCAATAGAAGATGACGGCGAGGACGAAGACGATTTATACAGTGAAGCCAAAGCGGTCGTCATCCATGCAGGAAAAGCCTCTACTTCATACCTACAAAGAAAACTAAAAATTGGTTACTCTCGTGCGGCTAGAATTATGGATATTTTGGAAGAAAACGGTGTAATTGGACCAGCCGACGGATCAAAACCTCGTGAAATATTGACCGGAGGTGATGATGGTGATGGCGCTGATAGCGGCAACTCTTATGATGAAGCTTCTTCAGATTCAGACGAAGATAATTCAGAAGAAGAAAATGAGCAAATATAACACTGCTAAAATAATAAAGAACGCTATTTACCTGTTTTTTGTTGTTGCAATAGTCGGTTATGCCCTATACAACTCTAGGATTTTTATTGCGGGGCCTCAGATTGAAATTTTCGCTCCGCAAAGTGGTGTGACGATTGAGGAAAGTCCTCTAGTTTTGATCGAGGGTGAAGCGCGAAATATCGCATTTATCGAGCTTAACAATAGGAAAATCAATACTAACGAAGAAAATCGATTTAGTGAGCCGGTTCTACTCTACCCTGGTTATAATATAATAACTATTTTAGCTAGAGATAAATTTGATAGGAGGATTGAAAAGCAGATTGAATTGGTTTACGAGGGTAAAAATCCAGAGGAATTTTTGGACGAACTTTTGGATGAAAATGATCAAATAGAAAATGAGGGTGTCGAAGAAGGTGGTGAAAATATTTTAGAAAATGCCACAACAAGCCTAGAAACAAGCGCTTCCTCCCCTTCTACTTCTTTAGACGAATTTTAAAGAAATTTTAGTAATAGATGTTAAAATACAAGAACTATGCCAAAAAAGAAAACAACAAAAAAAGATATCGAAGTTAAAAAAGATGTAGAAAAAAATACAGAGAAAATGTCGTCTGCTGACAAAAAAGCAGAAAACCAAATTAACATCGAAGCAACTCTAAAAGAGATCAAGACAAAGTTTGGGGATGAATCAATCATGAAACTTGGTGAGAGTCGCAAGGTAAATGTCGATGCAATACCTACAGGGTCAATCGGTCTCGATGATGCGTTGGGAATCGGTGGAATACCAAAAGGTAGGATTGTGGAAATTTATGGACCAGAATCTTCTGGTAAGACGACGCTTGCGCTTCACATTATTGCTGAAGCTCAGAAAAATGACGGAATTTGTGCCTTTGTCGATGCAGAGCATGCCATGGATCCTGATTATTCCAAGAAAATTGGTGTTAATACGGACGATTTATTGATTTCTCAACCTGATACTGGTGAACAGGCTCTTGAAATTACAGAATCACTGGTTAGGTCTGGCAAGATTTCTGTGATTGTTATCGACTCTGTAGCGGCTTTGACGCCAAAGGATGAGATTGAGGGAGATATGGGAGCTTATCATGTTGGAAAGCAGGCTCGTCTGATGTCTCAGGCACTACGCAAATTGACTGCTCTCGTTGCAAAGACTGGAACAGTAGTTATTTTCATTAACCAAATCAGAATGCAAATCGGGGTGATGTTTGGTAATCCAGAGACGACTCCAGGTGGTCGGGCTTTGAAATTCTATACTTCAGTTCGATTAGATATTCGTCGAATCGCTCAAATTAAAAAAGGTGAAGAAATTATGGGCGGTAGGATACGCGTCAAAGTCGTCAAAAACAAGGTCGCTTCCCCATTCAAGATGACAGAATTTGATCTGATGTATAACGAAGGTATTTCTCGCGAAGGTGAAATGCTTGCCTTGGGTGAAAAATACGAAATCATCAGCAAAGCTGGTGCATTCTACTCATACGGTGAAGAAAAATTGGGTCGTGGTTATGATGCTGCTAGGACTTATCTAAAAGAAAATAAAAAAGTCAGCAATGAAATAATGACTAAAATAAGAAAAGCCCTTAAAGAAGACAATTAATTGTGCTAATATCTTCCCTATTATGTTGAATTACAATGAAATAAAAGAAAGAAAGTATATCGTTTTGGGCGATGAGCCTTATGAAGTGCTTAGCTCGAATGTTTTTCGCAAACAACAGAGAAAGCCGGTTAACCAAACCAAACTGCGTAATTTAATTACCGGCTCTGTCCGCGCCGAGACTTTTCATGTGACTGACACTGTTGAGGAGGCAGACTTGGACTATAAAAAGATAAAATTTTTATTCAAAAAGCCAAATCGCCAAGCAAACACAAATGAATTTTGGTTTTGTGAAATTAATAACCCAGCAAATCGTTTTGAACTAGACGAGGAAGTCATTGGTGACAAGGTAAAATTTATCAAAGAAAATTCAGAGGTCGATGCTCTGCTATTCGATGAAAAAATTATTGGTATCAAAATTCCTATCAAGGTTGAATTAAAGGTTGTCGATGCCCCACCAGCCGTCAAAGGCAACACCGCAACTGGTGCTAACAAGCAAATCACTCTAGAGACTGGGCTAGTTGTAAATGCCCCTATTTTTATCGAAGAAGGTGAAAGCGTTGTTATTAATACTGAAAAGTCTGAATATGTCGAGAGGGTAAAATAATTATTAAATTTCATTCTTTAAAAAACAAAAAAACCCCGCTCGAAAGCGGGGTTGTTTGTTTATGAAAAAATCTGCAATCTGCAGTGAGAATTTAGTAGGCTGGCCTACCGCATTCAGTCAGTTCGCAAATACGATTTGGCTCCTCATCAGGATCAATCATACCAATATGAGAACAGTCCTGCTCTACAGAATTCATACTACCTCTGACAAATGACTCAACAAGAATATCTTGCATATCGCCCAAATCATCAAGGCCATGTTCTTTCGCAAGATCAATAGCTTGTCTGATAAGTTTACTTGTGCAGTATCGCTTACCACCATTGTATTTACTATTTTGGTAAATACTACGAAGATAATCGACTGTAGAACTAAGCTCTTCTTCGGTAAACTCTTTACCCAAGAAAATTTCAGCAAATTCCCCAAGATGATCAATTGGAATCGGTCTCTTACTACCACAGGAATCCAGATAGGAAACCTTATACATAGCAACCACCTCTTCACAACCAAAACCTTCTTTTAGAAGTTTTCTGATCTTTGGACATTTAATTTTACTGAAACTAGCCCCTGTTTCCTCCAAGACCTCCATTCTCAGAGTTTGCAGTTCTGTTAGCTCAATTTTATTTTCCCTTTTCATTAATGCACCTTTCGTTGTTGGTTTTTGTTTTTTTGAACTAGCATCCACCAGCTCTAATATTTGATGTTATTACTTTTATTTTAAATGTCAAACAATTTAAAAACAAAAAACGCGATTAGTGTCGCGTTTTTTGTTATTTTTTATCTTAAAGAAGGTATCGAATTTTACTATCGATTGATGTATGGCATCAAAGCCATGAATCTTGCTCTTTTGATTGCTTTTGCCAGACGTCTTTGCATTTTTGCACTGACAGCTGATCTCTTGCTACCAATAATTCTACCGTTTGGATTTACGAATTGTTTTAGAACATGAACATCTTTGTAATCGATATGTTCAATATTGTTTTCTTTAAAGAAACATTGTTTTTCAGACATATTTAGTAATTAAATTACGGTCGTTTTTTTGAAGAGTCGACACTCTAGCTACTAAAACGGAATATCTTCTGGATTGATTTCATCCTCTGGATATTCAATTTGATTACCATCATCTGATGGAGATTCTTGTGGTTTCTCAGCATCTGATTTTGGCGTATCAGCCATACTACCAGACTTTGGTCCAAATTGCACGCTTTCTGCGACCACTTCAGTTCTATATTTTTTAACTCCGTCTTGTTCCCAAGATCTAGTTTGCATTCTACCTTCAACAAAACATGACTGCCCTTTCTTCAAATATTGCCCTGAAGTCTCGGCCTGACGACCAAAAACGACAATATTGTGATAATCTACATTTTCTTGCTTGTTACCCTCTTTATCCTTATAAACACGATTTGTGGCCAAACTAAATGTTGTAACCGCAATTCCTGATGGCAAGGTTTTTTGTTCTGGGTCCCTTGTCAAATTTCCCACTATCATTGCTTTATTTATATACATGATTAAATCTTAACCGAAAATCGCCGATAGTCAATTTGAAATTTTAGAAAGATTTTAGAATTTGAAATTAAATTAATTTAATGCTAAATCACGCAGGTATTGCGATACTGAATCATACCCCTTAGATATGGCCTTTTTTTCAATTCTCATTTTGTCTTTTGGAGAAATCCTAAATCTAATTATTTCATTTTGTTTATCTAAATACTTTTGTTCAGCGATAATTAAATTTGGTAAGTCTATAATTAAATTTGGGATATCCTCATTCAAAAAAACTTGATCAATGTTTGCATCTTTTGATATTAGACGAATTCTATTTTTGGTTTTTTTCTCCAAAATATAAGAGTAATTTTTATTTTTTATTTTAATGAATGATTTTGTTTTCATTTTATTATTTTATTTATAATTAATATTTTAAGTATTTCTTTTTTATAGAAATTTTTGCATTCACCATTATGGATTGGAACAATAACATCTGTATTCAATTTAGAATGTTTATACTTAACATGACTACCTTTTGCCTTGATTAAATCAAATTCAAGATGAATTAAAACATTCTTAATATTTCTATATTTTAGGGTTTCGGGATTTGTTTTAAATTTGTGAATTAATTTATCTATCTTACTCACGTAGCTACATATTATTATAAAGTAGCTACATTTGTCAATACAGTATTTTAGAAAGATTTTAGAAAAAAGAAAAAACGCCTTTTGGCGCTTTCCCTACTCTGTATTTTGGAGATGAATTATTTATCGTCTTCTGAATCATCAGCAGGAGCTTCTTCGGTATCTTCCTCAGAATCATCTTGTTCTGAAACTTCTACTGTCTCTGGTGCTTTTTCTTCTTCTGATCCTTCTCCCTCTGAATCGTCTTCTTCTGACTTGTCCTCGTTAGTAATTTTTGAAGTGCTATGTTCATCATCATCTGTAGTTTTTATAATAATACTTCTGATAATTTCATCATTAGCATCAATTTCTTCTTTTATTGATTCAATCCCTTCTGCTGTAGAATTAAACTTAATCCATGCAAAAGTTGAAGTTGTAAATCTTTCATTTTTTCCAGCAATACTTTTAGTTATTTCATAAACTAATTTCATAGCTTGTGGTTCACCCTCTTTAACAATCTCTGCGCCATTTTTTGTTAAAACAGCCTTTATTTCATCGATTTTCTTTGAAATTTGGTCATCGTTAATAGCAGGATTAACATGAAATCCTAATTCATAAAGCTTTGCTTCGTTTGTTGTATTTTCATCTGTCATGGGAAAAAGATTAGCACAATATATACCTATTTACAAGAGTATATATAACCCCACCAATTTTTGCAGTCTACTGTTATTTTCAATTGATTGGTAAATTAGATACAATAAGAAGCACTATGAGAGTCAAGCTAGGGATCGTATCCGAAACGAATAGTAAATTTATAAATCAGGTAAAGCTGCTGATTTATTCGCTTAGAAAAAATGGCGGGTTATACAAAGATACCCCGGTGGTTTTAATAACAAACGACAAGCCGATTCAGAAAAAAGATAGAGAATTTCTTGAAAAGCACTTTTCACCTATTGAATTCAAGACAATGCCGAGATTAGGAGCAATTCCCCACACTTCTAAATTGAATGTTTTCCATGCGATTGACCCGTCTACTTATGACGCTCTTCTTTTCATGGACTGCGATACAGTTATCAAAGCGCCGTTAGATTCATTATTTGATCCAATCGAGAAAGGAGAAGCGGAATTTTTGTGTAGAAGAGGCGGGAAAAGTGACAGAGAATCTTTTGTTGATTTTGATTCTTTGGTAAAGGAATTTTGCGGAGATAACTACCAAGAAAAAACCTCACTCAGAGTTAATTTTGGAGGAGAAAAAGAATGGCCAATGTTTAATACGGGCGTCTTTGTCGCAACACCGAATGTAGCCGAGAAAATAAAAGATGATTCAATTCAAATAACTTACAAGATTTTTAATGAGTGGAGAATCAGAAATATAATAGAAAGTATCCCCTTATTCAGCTTTTTATACAAAAAAGGAATTCTGAAATCAAAGAAAAAAGTCATCCCCTCTTGGCCAATTGAACAAGGTGCGGTGGCATTATCCTGTATTAAAAACGGAGTCAAAGTGCAATACTTGGATGAAATATATAACAGCTGGGGCAACCTCGAAGACTTGAAAATACTGCACTGTTTTAAATCAGCATATAAATTTGATAGGAGTAAAATGTTTACAAGCGACTCTGATGCTTGGATAAAAGAATACGAAAAATCTGACACCCCTGGCAAAGTTTTTCTGGCAGAAATTATGAAAGAGTATAAAGATAAATATTGTTGAGTATGATTACTTTTTTAAAAAAGATAAAAAGAATTATATATTCACACAAAATAAAACCAAGTTTTTTTAAAAAAATTGTGTACTTATTTTTCATAAGATTTATGTTTAAAAACATACAAAATACAAAACCTATTAAATCTGACAATAAATCTGAAACAGAAGTTCATAGTCTTGTGTGTCACAGAGATTTATATGTTTATTTATATTCAATTAAAAGCTTTATCAAAAACACAACTAATAACTGCTCAATAATTGTCCACGATGATGGAAGCCTAACCGAAGACGACATTAGAATGCTCAAAAAACACATAGAAGGATTAAAAATATATAACGTAAAAGAGGCGGATAAAATTGTTATACCAAAACTGGAAAAGTACCCATTGATTAAAAAACTAAGAAGTGAAAATGTCTTATTGAGAAAATTAACTGATTTTTATTTTTTATCTAAGACCGGAAAAATAATATCTCTTGATTCAGATATATTGTTTTTAAGAAAAGCAAAAGAGATAAAAAATTGGATCGATATGGACAAAAAAGAAGCATTGTTAAGTAGCGAATACCCTGTTAACTCGCATCAAGATAAATATTTAATTAATACTGAATTAAATTATGTGAAAAATCTTAATAGCGGGCTTATATGCTACTATAAATCCATGATAAATTTAGAACTGGCGGAGAAATGTTTTAAAATGGAAAATTTTGTTACTTTATATAGACCAAATGGTGTTGGAGACCAAAAATTTATGGCGGTTAATTTTGGCGAGGCAAGAGAAAGGAAAAATATAAAAATAAACAGATTAAATCCAAATCTTTATATACATAATCGAAATATAGAAAATAAATATGCGATTGCTAAACACTATTGGAGTTCAAAATATTCGCTAAGGAAAATCTACGCGTACTACAAAGATGTGAATAGAGTCTATAATCATATAAAATGATATGAAAAAATACTTAATTAACCTAATTGAATCTAAAAAATTAGATAATATACAAAAAAACACAAGAGTTGTTTTCGGTCCTCCATTAATAAACTACTCTACCAACGAAGCAATAGTTTTGTGTCTTGTTAAAAATGGTGAGACTTGGATCAAGGATTTTATCGAACATTACCAAAAAAAAGGCTTCAAACATATTGTGTTTCTCGATAATAGGTCAAAAGACGAGACATTAGAAATTGCCAAGGATTATGAAAATATAACCATTCTGCAAACAGATGTTCCATTTAAAAATAACAATATCCTTTTAAGGAGATACCTTGTGGAGAGATTCGCTAAAAATAGATGGAGTCTAACTGTTGATATAGATGAGCTATGGGACTACCCTCATTCTGATAAGATAAGTTTAGAGCAATTTCTGAGTTATATTAAAAAAAGTGGTGCTAATGCGGTTGTTGCGCAGATGCTTGATATGTTTATGGAAAAGATACCTAACGAAAAACACAGCCTCAGTGATTATAATTATTACGATGTTAGCCAAATAAGAAAAGATGATTTCAATGAGAATGGGAAATTTGCTCCAAATGACTTTGAGCTTGTTGGGCTATTTAAAAAAATAATAAAATTATTTAGAGGTGGGATAATAAATAGAATTTTTTCAGTAAATTTTTATTATAAAGAAATATTAAATGACGATATTAAAATATTTAGAGGTGGAATAAGAAGTACAATTTTTGGATTAGATAGAGTTTGGCTAACAAAGATGCCCCTACTATTTTACGATGATTCAATAGAGCCAATTGCCCACCAACACTTCTCTAACAATGCAATCATCGCTGATACAAGCACTGTCCTTTTGCATTATAAATTCACCCACGATTTCAAAGAAAATATTCAGCAAGCAGTAAAAAACAAGCAATACGCCAGCAATTCAGAATAATACCGCAGATACTTGGAGAAATATAAAGAGAATCCAAATATTGTCTTCAAGCAGTCAACTTCAAAAAAATTAAATTCTGTCGATCAATTGGTTGATGATGATTTTTTGGTAGTTTCGAAGAGTTATAAAAAATTGTTTTAAAAATGAAGAAAAATACACCCAAAAAAATAAATTACGTAATATTAACAAGCCCAAGAACAGGTTCTACATTTTTTTGTGACATGCTTTACAACTTAAATATTATGGATAAAATTGATCCATTTTATGAGATTTTACATCCTGATATTTTAAAAAATAGCAAAAAAATACCTGATAAAAACTTTCTTATAAATGAATTTGATAAACACAGGATAAAAGGCATGTCTGGTTTCAAAATTATGTATGGTCAACTTGATAAGATATTAACTAAAAAAAATATACCTATTGAAAAATCAATTGATTTATTTCCAGAAAAAACTAAATTTATTGTAATAACTAGAAGGAATGTATTAAGGCAAGCTATATCTTTTCTAAAAGCATTAAAATTAAATGAATGGAAAAAAACTAATAATCCAAACAAGCAAAAAGAAATTTCATTAAAAAATTGTGAGATTGATAGAAAAATACATGAATTAAAAAAAGAAAATTTACTTATTAAAAAATTTTGTAAAGTAAATAACATAGAACCACTAACTTTATGTTACGAAGATTTCGCCGATAATAAAGAAATTGCTCTTAAAAAGATATTAGATTATTTAGATGCAAAAATTGAAAATCCAATAATAAAAACTAGTTTAGTAAAACAATCAGATGATGTAACGGAGAAAATAATAAAAAACTACTCTGGAATAATGACAAAAAGTAAAAATAGACAAAAAATTTACTTTTTAAAACGCGATATTTTAAACCCTTTCTATAGATTATTTTCTTTTATTAAAAGACGAATAGCAAAATATAAAAAAGTAAAAAATTAATCTAACAAATCCTCAATTTTATACTTAGAAAAATCTGGCTCGATATCATTCACACCATAACCAAGCGTCACTGAACCATCGAAAATCTGCAGACCTGAAAAATAAGTACAAGAAAAAAGATTTGTATTATGTTTAATCTTGCTACCCAGCAAACTTTTGAGTGAATACACGAGCCACTTCTTCCCTGTCTTTATTTTTTTGTTCCCAAAATCAAACGAACAAAATTTTCCAAAATATATTTTTTTCCATAAAAATTTAATCTTTTTGTGTGCCACAAAATTATATCCACCTTTACTCTTATATAATTGTGTACCAATTGTTAAATCTGATGGAATATTCTGCTCTTCATTACCTGAATAGTAATCTTCAAATTCCCAACTCTCTTCACCTCTTCTCTTTAATTTCAATATTTTTAAAGGATTAACCCAGTAAAGCGCATATATATCTCCGTCCTCAAAGAAAAACGTCCAGTTTCTTTCTTGCTCTTTTCTTTTGTTGTAAATTATTTTTTTGGGGGGCTCTATTACAGGATATATTTTCATTACAAAAAGACTGTTTCCTTTTGGATTCCAGCCAGAGTTAAATGTTAAGTACAATTCATTATCAAGTTTTGTCACTTTAGGATCGATTAATTGATCTGTATCTAATTTTTCAGAAAACTCTTCTGAAATATTTTTTATAATTTGTTTTTCTTTATCTTTAATAATGACGAAAGAAGAAATTTTATCTTCCCCGCTTTTTATAGCTCTGAACGAAAATATTTCTACATTTTCATCAATATAAAAACTTGGATTAAAAACATTATGTATAGATAACGAAGACAAAGATTTTTTAAATTTGTTTAAAATTGCGTCGTCTTTATTTTTCTTACAAAAAAGTAATTTAAATACCATTATTTTATAATATTACCCCACCCTCTCTCTAGTCCATCCCTGATAGCCTCGTCTCTAATTGATAAATGTTTTTTTCGATTTTCTAAAGCAAAAAATGCCGGTAGATCAGAAATTTTATGTTTTATCGGAATTAGGTAACTTGGTTTTTTAAATTTTCTCTGTAATGCGATGTTTGCCCTTAAGTCATCCTCGGACATCAGAGCTGGAGTATCTAAATTTGAATTAGTGATTTCTTCAATTCCTTTTTTAGATATTATATGAAATCTACCCTTAATTAAATCAATAGGGACTGTATTTTTATAAGCAAATTTATATTTACCCGATGTATAAGCTGTTTTAGGTTCATCTATATTTAATTCATACCCAAAAAACCCGATTACACTTTCCTGGCCAAATTTTCTCATAACAGAAAGAACCTCTTCGGAACAGTCTTGTTTTAGCATTAGGTCATCATCAGAAAAAACGAAATAATCATAACCATTCATCTCTGCCGCAATTTGATGCCTAACAACGCAACCCAAATTTTCTTCATTAAAAATATTTTTACACCCAGGAACCCGAAGCCAAGAAGGTTTATTGTGCACAATCACAATATCATCAATAAAAGACTGCTTTTTCAAGCCGTAGACAACTAGCGGAAGATTTGCACAGCGCTTCCAACTTAGGACTATAGCAACAACTCGCTCTTTTCTTTCTTCGATTTTATCTTTTGATTGTTTTTTAAAAAATAATAAAAAATAAAGAAATATAGATTTTGGGAGATTTATAATGTATTGAACTGATTGAATAATTTTATTAAACCAAATACTATCTTTTAAAATGAAAAAATGTCTCCATAAAAAAAAGTCTGAATTCCGCTTATCTTTAATTTTTTTCTTCAGTTTTCGCAACCCCATTATTTTATTCTACCATGTTTAGTTAATTCAATTTAAATAATCTTCTAGCGTTTTCAACTAACTGCTTTTCAGCTTCATTAAAAGAGACTTCCTTGATATCAGCAATGCGATTCACAACTTTCTCTACATAATTAGGTTCATTACGCCTACCGCGAAATGGCACTGGGGCAACATAAGGGCTATCAGTTTCGGCGTGCATTAATTCGAGTGGAACATATTTTACTAACTCCTTGTATTGTTCAGCGAAAGTAATAACACCCGTAAATGAAACGGTAAAATTCATGTCCAAAAATTCTTTGGCGTGTTCAATTGTTCCTGCAAAAAAATGGCAATTTCCGTGCAATCTCTCTGGTGCATAAATCTCACCCCCTCTTTTCATTTCACCCATGTTTAATTTTTCTCTATATTCTTTTAAAATTTTAATGACATCATCATAAGCATCTCTGCAATGAATCATAATCGGCAAACTGTTTTCAATTGCAAATTCAATCTGGTCACGAAAAACTTTTTTCTGAATATTTTTTTCTGATTCCCTTTCTTCTTCGGTCTCACCTTTCAAATGAAAATAGTCTAGTCCGCACTCACCCACTCCGACAATTTTAGAATTTTCGTCTTTTTTATCATCATCAATTAATTTTTTAAATTCTTCAGCTCGAAATTCTGACTCTTCATTAGTATAGATTGGATGAACTCCGATAGTCGCCCACATATTTTTATTCTGATAAGCCAATTCGATAACTTCTTTAGATGTTTCCAATCCTGTCCCAATATTAATCATCCCTAAATCATTTTCTTTAGCGCGCTCTATAATTTCCTCTCGATCTTCATCGAAATCTTTGAAATTTAAATGGCAGTGTATATCGATATATCTCATAAAAAATATTTAATTTATACGAGCAAAGATTGGTTCGGACGGTTTTTTATTTTCTTTGATTGCTTTTTGAATTTTTTCAGCAGTTTCTGGCAAAAGTGGCTCTAGCATTTTTGATGTCTTATATAGCTTGACGACTAATTCTCGAATTATTTCCTGGGCTTTTTCTTTGTCTTCTTTGACAAGCTTGAAGGGCTCTGTTTCTTGGATTCTTTGATCGATTTCTCCAATATAACTCCAAACAATATCTGCTACTTTTTGCAGATTGAATACATTAAAATATTTAATATATTCGTCACCTACAATTTTAGAAAAATCCGTATCGAAACCTAATTCTTCATCTGATACTTTATTAATATGATCTTCAGCCATCTTCATAATCCGGCTAGTTAAATTCCCTATTCCGTTGGCTAAATTAGCATTATAAGATTCTTTAAAAGAGTTTATTGTGAAATCAGAATCCTCGAACGGCGAAAGTTCGCGAATCAAATAATAGCGCAGCGCATCAGTTCCATATTCATTCAAAACATCCATTGGGTCGATAACATTGCCGACACTTTTTGACATCTTCTTTCCATCACTCAATACAAACCCATTTACAATAACATTATTAGAAACAGGAAGGCCAACAGACATTAGCATTGCCTGCCAACGAGCTGATTGATGTTGAATATTGTCTTTTCCACAATACTGAACAGGAGTCCCATTTACCCAGAACTTTTCAAAATTTTCTTTGTTATCTGGCCAACCAAGGGTAGAAATATAATTAACCAAAGCATCAAACCAAACATACATAACATGTTCAGAATCTCCTGGAACCTCTACTCCCCAAGGCATTTTTTCTTTTAAGCGTGAAATTGAAAAATCGTTGAGACCTTCTTTAACAAAAGAACTAATCTCTTTCAGGCGATTTTCTGGTATAACGAAATCTGGACGAGTTTCATATAATTCTTTTAACTTGTCTGCAAACTCACTATATTTGAAAAAGTAATTCTCTTCTGAAATTTCTTCTATTTTTTTTCCTGAGTGGTCGGGACACTCTCCGTTGATTAATTCTTTTTCTGTTTTAAACATTTCACAACCGACACAATAAAGACCGCTATATTGTTTTTTGTAGATAAAACCATTTTGATCGCAAATCTTCCAAAATTCTTGGGCAGCTTTTTCATGCTCTGGATCAGTCGTTCGAATAAACTTGTCATAACTAATGTTAAGTTTCTCTGCCAAAATTTTGAAATGTTCAACACCTTCATTCAAAAAATCCATTACATCTTTCCCCTCTTCTTGAGCTTTTTGATAAATTTTTATTCCATGTTCATCTGTCCCCGTATTGAAAAAGACTTCGTGGCCTGTAGCACGTTTAAATCTGGCCACAGCATCAGCACGAGCAAATTCTACCGCATGACCGACATGAGGCTTTGAATTAGCATAAGGTAGCGTTGTTGTTATATAGAAAGGTTTTTTATTCATCTTTTCTTTTTTTATTGTTTTTATAACTTATACACAAAGAGCTAGATACTCATTTTTTCGAATTGATCCTTTTTTCGTCTTTCGATGTCACCCAAGTATTCCATAATGACTGCGGCGACCGGCACAGATAATATTATTCCCAAAAATCCTGCTAGTTGAGCTCCGATTATCAAAGAGACGATAGCAATCAAAGCTGGTATACCGATTATTTTCTTTACAACTAATGGGTGAATCAATTGGCTTTCAAATTGTTGAATAATTACGTATAGACCGATAACCAAAAAACCTAGTGTAGGCCCACCTTGGACAAAACCAAAGGCGGCAGCTGGAACAGCGGCTAATATTGGCCCAAAGACTGGGATTAACTCGAATGCTGCGGCAATTACTGCCAACAACAAAGCGTTTTCAATTCCTAGAATGCTCAGACCTAAATAGGTCAAAACACCAATCAAAACTGCCAGAACCAACTGCCCTTGCATCCACAGACCAATTTTTCTTTGAGCTCTCTTCCAAAGATCTAATATATATTTTTCATGTTGAATTGGTGTAATTATTTTCAAGAAATTGGCCACACCGTCCTCCTGAACAGAGAGATAGAACGACAGAACAATAATCAAAACGAAACTCATTATTCCACCGAAAATGGCACTAGCCGTTGTCAAAAATCCAAATGTTGCTCCAGAAATTCCCTTACCAATTGAAGACAAAACACCAGAGTCGGTAAACGATTCTGACACACTTTTCAAAAAATCTTGAACTGCAGGAACATTTTGAATTGTTTTAGTATCAACCGCCAAGGTTTCTATATAATCAGGTAAAGTATTAATAAAGTTAGTTGTATCCTTTACAAGTGGTGGCAAAAAGAAATATAGAAATGAAGCCATCACCAACATTATAGAGATATAAATAACCAAAACGGAAATAATCCTAGGAAGTTTTCTTTTCATCAGCCATTTAGTTCCTGGCTCTACAGATGAAGCAATTACAATAGAGGCTAGCAAAATCAAAAGTAAGTCTTTGATAATAAAAGCAAAATACAACATCAAAATAATAACTAAAGTTTTGATAATTGTCCCAGCTGTAATGGTTATATTAATTGGTTGATTTATGTTTTTCATACTAAACAATATATCATTTTTAATGACAAATTTGAACCTTTGAGAAAATTACTCCAATAAATTAGCCTTTCTAGCATTTGCTAGACTTTTAAGTGTTTTTCGAATTTACGAGAATCCTTGTGAGGGCCAATCATGGCTAGATTTAGTTTATCTTTTTTAATAACCTGTTTTAGAACACGTTTTATATCTTTTACAGTTACAGCGCGAATTTCTTTTTCTATTTGCTTGAGAGTTTTTATCTCTTGATGAAGTAGTTCTTGGAATCCGAAATAATCTGCCCATGACTCTGATGTTTCGTGGCTAGTTGCCATGTTTCCCATTATAAATTCTTTAGCTTTCTTTAATTCTTTTTCATCGATTTCATCATCACGAAGTTTTTTGAACTCATCGATGATAACTGAGACAGCTTCTTCGGCACGCGAATTACCTACACCAGCAGCTACAACAAAATTACCAGCATCAGTTGAAGTCGAAAGCATGGCGCGAGTGTAATAACACATTCCTAATTCTTCACGCATCTTTCTGAAAAGTCTTGAGCTCATTCCACCACCTAGAATTGTCTTTGCAACAGCTAGCGGAATATTTCTCTTGTCACCTAATTTAAATGAGTGAAACCCAATCCTGAGATGAGTCTGGTCTAATTTTTTGTTTTTGATTTTTATTGCAGGAGTTTTTTGAGATATTTTTATTTTTTGTTTTTTAACAACTTTAGCTGTTTTGGCTTTGCCAAATTTTTCTTTCACTTGTTTCAAGATATCTTTTTTATCAATGTTTCCAGCCACTACCACAACGGTTTTTTGCGGAATATAATGAGTTTCATAATAATTAACAAAATCATCTCGAGTGAATTTTTTAATATTTTCTTTTGGACCAAGAATTGGACGCCCTGCCGGCTGATCTCCATAGAGAAGCTCTTCCATCAAGACCTCAACATTTCTCATCGGCAAATCTTCATACATGTTTATTTCTTCGATAATAACTCCTCTTTCAGTTTCAATATCTTTTTCTGGGAAAAGTGGATTCAAATACATATCAGAAACAACATCTAAAATCTTTCCAACTTTTTTAGAATGTGCTTTGGCATAATAGCCGGTAAATTCATCACTAGTAAATGCATTCGATTCAGCACCAAGTGAATCAAGCTCGTAATTAATTTGCTCCCCTGTTCTATTTTCAGTTCCCTTGAAACACATGTGCTCTAGGAAGTGTGATAATCCATTTATTTTTTTATCTTCGTAATGTGAACCTGCCTCTACTGCAACCATCGCAATTGCTGATTGTGAATCTTTCATCGGCACAGTGATGACGCGAAGTCCATTATCTAAAACGTCTTTGTAATATTTCATATGTTGGTTAGTTTAACAGAAAGCATTAAAATAATAAAACATCTTATTGATAAATTTGATGACCGCCGACTTTTAATAAAATTATTTGATTATTTTTCTTATCGATTTCAAAAACAACTCGATATCTGTAATCAACAGAGAAAGAATAGAAACCAGACAATTGACCACTTAGCTTGTGCGCTTTCAAAGTTTTATTTTTAGGATTTTTTTGAAATTTATTAATTGACAGTTTAGTTTTCTTTTTTAGAGATGGAGTAAGTTTTTTGTATTGTTTTATAAAGTGTTTTGTATAAAATATTTTAATCATATTTTAAGAAACTTTTTTTACTAACTGATCTATATCTCCTTCAAAAATTTCTCCCAATTTTGCCATTTTTGATGCTTCATGAATTTCTGCTATTTCTTTTTCTTCAATCATTTTTTTAATAGCATTACGAATAAATTGAGAACGACTGTCAAAATCACCTTTTTCGATTTCGGCGTCGATATATTCGAGATACTCTTTTTGGATTGGAATACTGATATTAGTCATAATATTTTTTATTATTATTTAATAAATTTTATTATACACAAAACGAGTCAAAAATCAATCACGGATTTTAGAAAGATTTTATTATTTTAATTGATTCTTTAGATGAGAAAGAATTTCCCCAACCTTTACCCTCTCTTGCTTTCCTGTATCGCGATCACGCACAGTTACTTCGGCGTCTTGATCGGCGCCATCAAATTCAATAGTTTCAAAATCAACCGTCACACAAACTGGTGTTCCGATTTCATCTTGTCTACGATAACGCTTTCCGATATTTCCATTTGTATCAAACATAATTTGTGGAATTTCTTTTCGGATCATTTCGTAAATTTCACGCGCCTTTTTCAAAAGCTCTGGTTTATTTTTTAAAAGTGGGAAAACGGCGACCTTGATCGGAGCAACGCTAGGTGCTAATTTCAAGAAAGAACGCGGTTCTCCGTCCAATTCGTCCTCTGTATAAGCACTGGTTAAAACTGCCAAAATTGTTCGTCCTACCCCAAGAGAAGGCTCGATAACATGTGGCAAGATTTTCTCACCAGAATCTGAATCAACATAGTCGATTTTCGATCCACTACCCTCTTTATGTTTAGTTAAATCGTAATCTCCACGATAAGCCAGCCCGTAAAGCTCTTTTCGTCCAAAAGGATAATCAAATTCAAAATCAATTGTGCGTTTTGAATAGTGAGCGCGATCTTCCTCTGGAACTTCTAATTCATGAACTAAATCACGAGGCAAACCTATCGCTTCCACATAATTCCACATATCTTTACGCCATTTTTCAAAGTGCTCTTCCCAATTCTCTGGACGAACAAAATATTCAACCTCCATTTGTTCTAATTCGCGAACGCGGAAAATAAAATCACGAGGAGCAATTTCGTTTCTAAAGGCTTTACCAATTTGTGCAATTCCAAAAGGAAGTTTTGGATGAAAAGAATCAACAACATTTTTAAAGTTAACAAAAATACCTCCGGCAGTTTCAGGACGCAAATATGAAACATTTTCGCCAGCAGCTTCAGCATCATCATAAGCACCGATTTTGGTTTCGAACATCATCTTGAAATTTTGAACTCCACCTAATTCATTTCCATCAGGAGATTTAACGCCGGCTCGCACGATTTCTGCTGACATTTCTTCAATAGACATCCCCGCTGGATTTATCCCCGCTTCTTCCAAGAGATGATCTGCACGATAGCGCTTTTTAGTTTTTTTATCTTCAACAAGAGGATCAGAGAAAGAATCGACATGCCCACTTGAACGCCACACATTTGGATTCATCAAAATCGCGGCATCAATTCCATACATATCTTCGCGACTATCAACAAACATTCTCCACCAAATATTTTCAATATTTTTCTTAAGCGCTACGCCCAAAGGACCATAATCCCATGTCCCAGCTAGACCACCATAAATTTCTGAACCTTGATAAATAAAACCTCGCCTCTTACAAAGAGAGATAATCTTTTCCATTTTATTGTCTTTATTTTCACTCATATTTACCTATTCAACCACAATTTCGTGCTTATTAATAGTGCTACCGTTTGTTAAAACAGTATTTGGTAGCGGTCCCTGGATTTCTATTTGGGTATCTGTAAATGTATCCAGAGCAGTAAAAGTTAGATTTCTTAATAAGTTTGGCTTTTCACCGACCTGACTAATGCTTGGGAAAAGTGACACCTGGAATGAAATCTCTCGTGCGTTTGAATTTATTCCTGTTCCAGCCGGCATATTACCTATATTCCAAACTAGAGTCTTAGAATTTTCATCATACGAATACACCTCACTAGAAGGGCTAACTTTATTATTCCAAAAAACATACTGAGGGAGAACCGCCGTCATTCTAGCGTTATTTAAGTCATTTGAACTATTCGAAGCATTTAAGGTAACTGTGTAAGTTGTTTCTGTATCAACTTTTGGTGGTATAGGACCAATATTTTGAAATGGACCTGATTCTCTTAGTGTGAAAGATCTGACAGAAACATCTGACAATAATTTAATAACTTTTGTTGAAGTTTCTTTTATCTCTGTCTCTGAATTTGAACTGGAAACCCTCTTTCCGTTAACCATTAAATCAATTTTTACATCTGGATTTTTAACATTTAAATTAGACCTCAATAAATCTTTTATTCTAAAACTAAAATCAGTTCTGATTTCTTCTCTTGCATCTATCCGCTCTAGAGATGGAAAATTTTCAGAATTAAATATGAGTGTATTATCAGCTGAACGATAATACCCATCAGAAGCTCTAATTTCTGATTCATCAAAAGCCACCCCATCAAATCTCAGTCTAATATCCAAATCATTAATAACATCATTTGTATTATTATTAAAAACTAAATCAGCTCTGATTCTCTCTCCGCCATTTACAACGACTACCGGATCCGAATTACCATTAATACTTAGATTAAGTCCGACGAATGGTTTTTTGATAACCAAATCATGAATATAATTATTAAACACAACCCCAATCTCTTCTGGATTTTCATCACTAACTAAACCAGTATTAAATCTAAATACACGCTCCTCTTCATCTTGCCCTGTAATTGTTCCTCTGATTTTTATTTCTTTCTTTTCATTTGGCGATAAGGAATCTATAACCCAAATATTATTTGAATAAGTAGGGTCTACGCTAGATTTTATAAAATTAAAACCAAATGGGTATCTAGTTGTAACCATCAAGTTTTTTATTTCCGATGTAGAATTAGAAGTAACAGTCGCAACAAATTCAACTTCCTGACCAGAAGAAACTTCTTCTAAAGCAGAGACAGAAATTCTAGCTGGTGCAGCATTCAAAATAATACTAAATTTTTTCTCTTTACTGAAAATAGCGTTTGAGCCATCAACTTGATATTCAATTTTAACTGATATTTCTTTGTTATCTCCTTCATCACCAAATAAAACAGCTTCTGCAGTCTCTCTAGTCAAAGTCCCTGGCTCTACGTCGTCTATCCTCTCCACAACCCTATTTACCGGATCAACTAAATTTTCTGATGATTTTGTTCCAGACGGCCAATTAATAATCAAATCAACATCTTTTAGAGCAACAGGATTATTATTTTGAATAATTAAATCTAGAGATAAATTTTCTCCTGCCCCAACAGATACGGGTCCTGAAATTGTGATATCAACATCGTTTGCTGATATTGTTTGAGTCCCCCCAAAAAATACATAACCCGCATAAGAAATAGAAGCTAAAAAGAAAATAAAAGCCAAGATCATCGTATAGCCAAAAAAACCAATTCTCTTTTTCTTTTTTTCATCAATAAAATCAGAAAAATCTTTGTATTCGGATTCTTTTTTTGATTTATCTTCCCAATCCGTATTTAAATTATAATTTTTATTATCCAAACTATGCCTTTTTGTTTTTTCTTGAACAAAATTTTTTTCGTAAAGTTTTTTCTGTATTTTCTCTAGACGAGTTTTGTCTTTATTATTGAAATCATTCATTTGCATTTTATTATAACAAATTTATTCAAATTACAGACCCGAACTTTTGATTGAATGGTTGATAATTCTATTAATCTTTTTGCGATCATCTTGATCGATGCGATTGATAAGATTCAAATCGAGTTTTTCCATATTAAATTCATCATCAATAAAATTACCTTCGCTGATGTAGCCTAGAATATCTAGAATTTGATAAACAAAAACTGATTCAAAATTACTAATTTGATCTTCATGTAATATTTGTTTTTGATTTTTAATCGCAAATTCTACAAATTCCAAAACTAAATCAAATAAATCGTCCTCTGACTCCCCTAAAACAAGTCTTTCTATTAAATTAAAAGTTCTAACAATAGATTTGAAAAGTTTCTGGTTTTCGATTTTAGACGGGATGAAATAAATAATTTGAGCGTTAGTTAATCGCCATCCTGTTCTCCCCTTCACCAGCGCAACATCAGAAACCGAAAAATCCTGAATCGATTGTCGAAGTTTTGATTCAATTTTTCGAGTTCCTTGTCCGATTACTCGAATCAGCCCGAAATCTTGAGTTAACAAAATTAGTTGCTTATCAGCTTCCTTGATTGGCTGACTGTTCAAAATAATTGCCCGAGTTTTGTAGATGTGGTGCATTGTCTTTTACCGATTGATCTTCACAACAAACTTCATATTATCAATATCGATATCTTTTCCGTCGTCAATCATGTCAGCGAAATCTAGTTCACTAGAATTTGTAATTTTTTGGATGTATTTTGCAAATTGCTTTATTAATTCTGGCTTGTCAGTTTTGATTTTTATACGAATTTTGTCACCCGGATTTAATTTTATTTCCTTACGATAATTTTGAATAAAACGGACAAGCTCACGGACATTTCCCTCTTGGCGTAGCTCTGGTGTAATTTCTGTATCCAACTTTATCTCTCTCTCTTTTAGACTCTCATCAAAAACAACTTCTTTAACGTTTATTTCATCAGCAACAATACTCTTCATTTGCTCATCAAGCTCTACACCGATTGAAACTTTTTGGAGAGGTTGGCGAACTTTTATTCCAGCTTTATCACGCGCTTCTAGTGAGTTAGCTACGACGATGCGAACTTTTTTCATTTTTTCCAAGACATCATCATCTGGTTTTTGGAAAGCTGTCCAAGATTCCAAGTGAACGGACTTTTCATCATTTTTAAAATTAAAGCCAGTCATTTTTTGATAAACAGTTTCAGACAAGAAAGGCATAAACGGTGCAGACATCTTTGCGAACTCTAAAATCACAAAAGACAATGTCGCTAAAGCGCTCTCTTTGTCTTGAAGTTTTTCTTTGTTCAATTGCTCCCCCTTGAATCTATCTCTCGAACGACGCAAATACCATGTAGATAAATCATCAACAAAATCAAAGAAAGGTCTACAAGCTGAATCAAGCTTGTAACTTTCCAAATTCTCGGTAGTTTCTTTCAAAGTCTCGTCGAAACGAGCCAAAATCCACTTATCCAAAACATTTTCTGAATCAGGACGATCAAAATTTTCGACTGGTGAATTTTCATCTGGCAATTCTGGATCCTTATCAAAAATTGAATCTTTATAAAGGTCGTAGAAAGAGATGACATTTATAAATCTTTGAATGATTTTCTTTTGAACTTCGTCGACCCCTTTTTCGGTAAAGCTTAGTGGCTCCGCCTGAACAAGTGGAGAAGAAATCAAATAGTAACGCATCGCATCAGCACTATATTTGTCGATTATCAACATTGGATCTGGATAGTTATTCATACTCTTTGACATTTTCTGACCGTCTTCAGCCAGGACAAGTCCATTTGCTATAACATTTTTATAAGGAGCCTTTCCAAATAAAGCAGTATTAAGAGCAAGCAAAGTATAGAACCAGCCACGAGTTTGATCTAATCCTTCGGCAATGAAATCAGCCGGGAATCTCTGTGAAGATTTCAAAAATCCGCCCGGTGACATTTTCTTTTCGGGATTTTTCTCAAAAGGATAATGAGGAACAGTAAAAGGCATTGAGCCGGAATCAACCCAGCCATCAAAAATGTCTTGGATTCGATGCATTTCTTTTCCATTTTTATCGAAAGTAATTTCATCAATATATGGACGATGCAGGTCTAGAATATAATCATCGTCATGAGGTAATTCAGCAAAATCATATTTTGCAAAATGTCCTGTTGGAACAAAGTCATGTTCGTATTCTTTTAAATCTGCCATCTTTTGATTATCTAGTCCGTCCTTAACAGCCATAAAAGCCCAAGCAGGATATTCGTGAGTTATAATCAAAATGTTTTTATTCTGATATTTTGAATTAACATCATAAATAAAGTCTCCAATCCTGCGACGAATATCAGCAATCGTTTCCCCACCCTCTGGAGCAATTTCAAATTTATCTAAAATGTTTTCAAAAAGTTTTCTATATTCATCGACACTTTGACCATTTAAAACGCCAGTTTGAGTTTCAGTAATTCTTTCATCAACAATAATATCTTTTTCATTGAAGCCAATTTTTTGAGCAACAATTTCTGCTGTCTTTTTAGTCCTGAATAATGGAGAACAGAAAATCACATCAATATTTTTATCTTTCAGATTTTCCCCCATGTCTTCTGCTTGCCTTATTCCTGTTTCGGTTAAGTTTGAAATGACACTATCGTCAGCATTCAAAAAATGTTTGACGTTGTGATCAGCTTCTCCGTGACGAGCCAAGAAATAATTATTGGTAGACTTGGTTCTTTTTTTGATATCTCCGATTGAACCCAAGACTTCTACCTCAGAGCCGTCTTCTGATTTCCAAATTGGAATCGGAGTTCCCCAAAAGCGAGAGCGAGAAACACCCCAATCCTTTGAGTTTTTCAGCCAATTACCAAATCTCTTTTGACCAACCGCCTCTGGCACCCAATTAATTTTGTCATTAAGTGAAGACATTTTATCTTTGAAATCTGTCACTTTAATAAACCAAGATGAAAGAGCGTAGTTAAGAAGTGGGGCTTTTGTTCTATCGCAATGAGGATAGCTGTGAGTATATTTTTTCTTTGCAAAAAGTTTTCCTGTTGGAGCCAACAATTTCAAAACTTCAATATCAGTTTCTTGATGCTTGTTTGGTTCTTCGTCAGTTGCTTTTGGTTTAGCTTGGCGACCGACAAGTTCTGGAATATCTTCTTTGATTGAGCCATCAATATTTACATGTTGAACAAATGGCAGTTTTTCTTTTTGTCCAAGCACAAGGTCATCTTCACCGAAAGCGGGTGCAATGTGCACGATTCCAGTTCCATCTTCGGTGGTAACAAAATCAGCAGAATAAACTTTCCAACCATTTTGATGATTTTCTAATTCGGTTTGTTTTGAATAATGATCGAAAGCTGACTCATAGGCAAGTCCTACTAAATCTGCGCCAGAGATTTCTTCGATAATTTCATGTTCATAATTTTCGAAAACTTCTTCGGTTCGGTCTTTTGCGACAATCACTAAATCTTGTGCCTTTTCGTCATCAGAATTTTGATTGTTCGAATTTTTTGCAGAAACTTTTGCTTTTACATAAGTAATTTCTGGATTAACTGCCAAAGCAACATTTCCAAACAAAGTCCATGGAGTTGTCGTCCACGCAATCAAGCTCGTTGGTTTATCGGTTTCTTTTTGTCCAACTTTGTCGCGCAATTGAAACTTTACATAAATAGAGATGTCGGTAATTTCTTTGTAGTTTTGGTTCACTTCGAAATTTGAAAGCGGTGTCTCGAGTGCAGGTGAGATATGCATTGAGCGAAAATTTTCATAAACAAGTCCCTTGTCATGAAGCCTTTTGAATCCCCACCAAACAGATTCCATGAAATTATTATCCATGGTTGTATATTGATCTTCCATATCAACCCAGCGACCTGTTCTCGGGATTACTTCTTTCCAATCGGCGTCATAGCGAAAGACGCTCGCCTTGGCTGCTTTGTTGAAATTTTTAATACCGAAAGCTTCGATATCTTTTTTAGTATTTAAATTATTTTCTTTTTGAATAAGGCTTTCGATTGGAAGCCCGTGACAGTCCCACCCCCAACGACGCTCTACATGATAGCCTTGCATAGTTTTATATCGAGGAATTACATCTTTGATTGTTCCAGCCAATATGTGCCCATAGTGAGGCTTGCCCGTTGCAAAAGGAGGACCATCATAAAAAACGAATTCTCCCTGCGGCGATTCTTTGTTTAAAGATTTTTTAAAAGTTTCGTTATTTTGCCAAAAGCGAAGAACCCGCTCTTCTGCCTCGGCGTTTTGTGATTTAGTTTGTAAATTTTGTGCTGAATCTGTGGCAGAGTTTTGAGCCTGCGACTTTTGTTGAGCAATTTGCTCGGTTTTAGGTGAGAAATCAGCATCACCTTTTTTATCGTCAGTCATAATAGTGTTATCTTAGCACTTTTTTTGTTTTTTTGAAGTAAATAAATGAAGTAAGAAAAAAGCCGCGCACTTGATGTGCGCGGCTGAAATGTGCTGATATGAAAACTTAGCCTTTGCCGGGAGGCGAATTCCACCCCGACTCTTCGAGGACTTCATACTCGAGTCGGAGATAGTATTCTCCTGGCTCAAGTTCAACCTTTAGGCCGTCATCTTTGTAGAAAACTTCTTCTTCGAAGCTGTCTCCTACTTTTTCCAGCCATCCTCGTTCTGGGGTGTGAACACTAACCAAATTAGGAGAACCTTTTAAGTTTTGATAAAGATAAGATTCCACCTTGAATGTAGTCGTCTCAGTCACCTTTAGGTAGTAAACCGGCGCAGTTCTCCGAACTCCGCTTTCGGTATACTCTGATGTATACCATTGGTCATATCGTCCACCACCATTGAGAGTCATTTCGCGATAGTTATCAATGGAAACCGATTTTTCTACCACGAAATCTTTTTCGGTTAGTCGATTTCCTGATTCTAGGTCGTAATTAAACTCTTGACCTTTTGAATCAATGAAAACGATTTCACCAAATTCGCCAGCATGTCGAGTTGGGAAATAAAATTCACCCATATGATGACCAACTTTTGTGGTCTGGGTGACATTCCCCCACTCATCACGAATGCGGATTTCAACATCTTCCACATCTCCTGGAGCATCTGGAATCGGCATTTTGATATTCTCTTGCAGAACAAGAGTAACCGGAACCAATTCGAAACTCCAAGAACCGTCATCATTTTTCGTAAGCTCAATTTTTTTTGAGCTTCCAGAAAAATAGGCAGTGTCATTGGACCCTCTAAGATAGACATGGACCGTGATTTCCTCGTCTTCAGGACGAAGAGTCTCGACGTTGATTTCGTGGCTCATAATATCTTTAACGATTCCCTCAGGGCTTTCGCCCGAAAAGGTCCTTTCAATGTTGTCTCCATATTTTACGGAAACGAACATGTATCCCTGAGTCACCCGCTTGAGAGCATACTGTTTGATAGCTCCTTTAGAGTATGTCGGGACCGACAGATCTTCAAAGGCCTCACCATCAACCGGCATGGCTGATAGAGAAACACTGATGAAAAGTGTAGCAACAAGGGCTACGAGAATTTGAAATGTGTTTTTCATTTTTTCCTTTCTTTTGTTTTTGTTTGATTTGAGAATTATTCAATAGAAAGAGAAACTTTCCCTTTCACGAGCGTTGTTTGTTTTTTGGAAGCCTCACCAGTTTCAGATGAGACCTCTTTGATTTCCTCAATCGAGGAAAGTGAATTCGACGCAGGTAATTCTTTTACACCTGAATTATCGGAATGCTGAAACAAAAAAGTTCCAACAATAGCAAACGAAACGACTAAAAAGCCGACGAGTATGTATTTTTGTGTTTTCATATTCTATTGTAAAAAAGATGCCCAGAATTAGGCATCCCATCCACCTATAATAATATCACGAATATACCAAAAGTCAACCTTACGCGCGTTTCACCTCCTCTACATCCTCTCCGGCACGCGAATTCCTAAAACTTTCAAAGCGTTGGCGATTGTATACTTCACAGCTTTGGCTAATGCGACTTTATACTCTTGGTTTTCAGAGTCATCTAAAATTTGAGTTGAAGCATAATAAGAATTAAACTCCCCTGCTAAATCAGTAACAAAAGTTACGATTTGCTGAGGCGCAACTTCTTCGTATGCTTTTTCGACAACTTCCGGAAAGCGATAAATTTTCTTTTCCAACACAGATTGACCAAATTTAAAATCATCACTACCCTCTGCAGAAAAATCACGAACAGAACCATCTTCGTTTCTCAAAATATCTACCGGCTTGATTCCCTGCTTGCCCGCTTTATCTACAACTGACTTCGCTCGACTATAAGTGTATTGTAGATAAGGACCAGAATCTCCTTCAAAAGAAACAGAATTTTCAGGATCAAAAATAATATCTCGCCCAAGCGCATTTTTAAGAATTGAATATTTAATAGCCCCAATCGCTACATCGACTTTTACCTTTTTCGATTCATCCTCATCAAAATCACGATCAGCAATTTTCTCCTCGACCAGTTTTTCCATATCATTAATCAGTGATTCGCCAGTAATAACATTCC
>JAACPR010000007.1 GCA_009995365.1 Candidatus Parcubacteria bacterium
AAAGTGTCCACTAAATGGGGTACACATCAAAGCTAGTTTTTTGTATCTAGAGACCTAGAGAGGCCAATTTGATATTATTGATCTATGGAAATAACTAAATTAATTTTAGAAATAATAAACACCGTAGCTATTGGTGTAGGTGCCTTTATGGCAGTTGTGGGTATAAACGCATGGAAAAAACAACTTAAGGGTAGTACTGAATATGAACTTGCTAGAAGATATTTAAAGGCTGTTTATAAGGTTCGTGATGCTATTAAGTATGTTAGAAACCCGTTTATTTCAGTTGAAGAAATGACGAAGGCTTATGAGGAAAATAATATAAATGATCCAGATTTTTCTGATAATAGAAAAACAAACAGAGCTGTTTATTCTGTAAGATGGGAAAAAGTTATTGATGCAAGAACTGATCTTGATGTTGAACTATTGGAGGCTGAAGTCATTTGGGGCAAGAAAGCAATAGAGGTAGCCTCTAATCTTAATGCACAAATTACAAAACTTTATGTTAGTTTAAAATTTTTTTTAGAAGAGAGAAAAGTTAAGCCTGATCGAGATATTATTTACGATATGGGTGATGAGGACAAATTTAATCCAGAATTAAATAAAGCAATTGAAGAAATAGAGGAATTACTCAAACCACATTTAAAATAGTATAATCACTAGTAATCACTAGTATAATTATTTAAACATGAAAGATAATATTCTTAGAATTAAGAAGATAAAATAATTATGAACAAAACCAACGAATTTTCATTCATATTAAAACCTTCGCAACACGGTGTGGGTGTTTTTGCTACACATGATATTGTAAAAGATGCAAAGCTTAGATTGTTTGGTGACGATAAATCTTTAGAAGACGGCATGCGAATATTACCAAAAGAAAAATTTGAAAAGAAATTCATTGATTTCTGTATAGAATTTGAAGATAAAGTTTTTGCTCCAAACGATTTTGGACAAATGGAGATTGGTTGGTATTTGAATCATTCAAAAGATTTTAATGCCTATCACAAAGATTATAATTGGTTTGCAAGTAGAAATATAAAAGAAGGGGAAGAGATACTAATTGATTATAATTCGCTTGGGGAACCTGAAGAAGTTAAAAAAGAGTATTACCAAAACATGAATTAGCTTATTGCCGTGTCGTATTTATGCGACCAAGACGCATAAATTTTAATACAAAATTAATTCTGAAAGACTCTTATGATGCTTGCAGGGCAATAGTTCTTAACTGGAGTAGCCCAGCAGTTTGATCTATACTTCACAAAATATAGTTATCACGCTTGGATATTCATATTTTTTCTTTAAAGATTTTAAAAATATGATAAAATAAGAAAATGAAATCACTGCTTAACTTTTTAAGTATTTTTATTTTATTTTGGTTATTTTTTGCACCAACTGTCGTAGATGCTGCAATGTCAGATCATTTTGTTACTACATGGAAGACAGACAATGCTGGTACTTCAAGTAGTACTTCTATTACTATACCAACAACAGGTTTTGGATATTCATACAATGTGGACTGGGACAACGATGGGGTATTTGATCAAACTGGTCTAACTGGGAGTATTACTCATGATTTCGGTACTCCGGGTACTTATACTATTAGAATTGAAGGTAATTTCCCGAGGATTTATTTTAATAATGGTGGCGATAAAGAAAAAATAGTATCTATTGATCAGTGGGGTAGTATAGTCTGGTCTGACATGACTAATGCTTTTTATGGTTGTTCCAAATTGGTTTTAAATGCAACAGATTCCCCTAATTTATCAGGCGTTACAAAAACTACTTCTATGTTTAGAAATGCTACATCACTCGATGGTGATGTTTCAGGTTGGAATATGAGTACGGTTCAATTTATGGCTTCTATGTTTTTGTTCGCTAGTTCATTTAATGGTGATGTTTCAGGTTGGGATGTGGGGTCAGCATCTAACATGGCTAATATGTTTTTTGGTGCATCTTCTTTTGACCAAGATTTAGGAAATTGGAATATTAGCTCTGTGACTAGTATGTCTAATTTTTTACAGAGTGCTTCATTGTCAACAAATAATTACGATTCAACACTGAAAGGGTGGAGTTCCCTCTCACTAAATTCAGAAATTGATGTAGATTTTGGTAGTAGTGAATATTGCGATGCTAATTCGCGCAGTATCTTAACTAACACCCCTAATTCTTGGACGATATTAGACGGTGGGATTTCGGAAAGTTGCGATAGTACTCCTCCTACTCAGAGTAGTCATAGTCCAAGTAGTGGAGTTACGATTTCTGATTCAACCCCGTTAATAAATTTTAATTTAAACGAAGCCGGAGATTGTAGAGTTTCTTTGTTTGATGAATCGTACGATGATATGTCAGATGATACAGACTGTACAGGCGATGGAACAACCTCAATATCTTGTGTGTCACCTGATTTGGGTTCAAATGGTTCTAAAAATATTTACTTATCTTGCCAAGATACATCTGGGAATAAAGATACTTCTGAGACAAACACATCTATTTCTTATACATTAGACACATCTGCAATTACAAAAATTTATCACATCGGAAACTCTCTAACACGAGATGCGCAACCAGGTACTATAGAATCAGAATTAAACCTTTTGGCAAGTGGTCAACACATAGCTTGTGGTCAGAGCTTAACTAGTATTGTAGATAACCCAGATTATACATGTGTAACTCCAGATGAACCTTATGGTAAATGGGAAAACGCTTTAGGTAATTACGATTGGGATGCCATAACTATTCAGGTTTATACTGGCTCTACCGGCACGACTGATCTGGCGTCTGCTGTCTCTATAATAGATAAAGCTACTTTGGATGGTGAAAGTAATATGAATAGAAATCTAAATACTACATATTGGATGTACTTACCTTGGCCAGCAAAAGATGAGTCAAAAATATTATCAGATTTAATTATTAACACTCCATTCATTGATTCAAGTGAATCAATGACTATATCGTTAGGGTATATTTACTGGCTACAAAACCAACTACAACTAGAATACCCCTCTCTAGACATAAGAGTTATACCTACTGGGGCAGTTATGGCTCAACTCGATAAAGAGCTGAGATCAAGTCCGATTAGTGGTGTTTCTATTGCACCAGAAGTTGGTGATTCTATAACAACATTATCTAGTGGTTGGAATTTATACCGTGATTCAGATCATCTTAATTGGAACTCTTACTCAGATTATGGTAGAGACATTGCATCTGAAGTAATGTTAAGTTCTATTACAGGAGGGTCGTCATTAGATTTTGATTTGGTCGAAGGGTTATCATCTTGGAGTACCTTAGTAAATGAAACCATAAATAATGTTTTATCTTTAGAATCAAAAGGATTAGAATCACAATCTCCACCTATCATAAGTTCTATTGCTTCTGATGTTACTGCAGATAGTGCATCAATAACTTGGGATACAGATGAGGTTTCAAGTTCTCAAGTACACTATTCCCCAATATCAGATCTTATATCAACAACATTAGATGTTTCTCTAAAAAGCTCTCATTCTATATCTATAAATAATTTACAATCATGTACAAAATATTATTATAAAGTAGTTTCAGCTGATCCTTTGGGTAATACAGCAACATCTTCTTTGAATTCTTTTGATACTGATGGATGTGTTGGGGATTCATCTGTATCAGACTCTTCAGAAAAAGAAATTAGTTCAACTGGCGGTACAATAAATCTTTTATCGTCCAATAAAGGTATATCTTTGTCTATACCAGCATCTTTTAAAGAGGGTTCTTCTTCTGCATATTTTCAGATAAGGAAATTAAATAAGAGTATCTTCTTAAGTTCTGCTGGAAGACCAGGTGGAAGAATTGAAGTTGGTGATTATGTTTATAATTTAAAATCTTTAGAAAATTCAACTTCTTCTATTTCATCTTTCGATAACCCAATAGAAATAACAATTACTTATGACGATTCAGATATTTCTAGTATAGATGAATCATCTTTAAATATCTATAGATATGATGGCATTTCTTGGAATCAACTATTAGACTGTAATGTTAATAAGTCTGCTAATACGGTAACTTGTTCAACTTCTAATTTTTCTGATTTTGTACTGTTTGGTGATAGATCAAATAATTCAGGTACTATCAGAGGCGGTGTAAAATTTGGTTGTAAAGATAAAAATGCTATAAATTATGATTATTTTTCAAGCCACAAAGAAAGTCTATGTGAATATAATAATTATACAATTGGTGATTATGAAATAATAGAATTAATTAATATGTTGGTCTCTATGGGCTTAATAGATTCAAATAAAGTTGATTATATAGATAAATTAATTGCTGGCAGTAATTATAATTTTACAAAAAATCTACAATTTGGTGATGTTGATGAACAGGTAATACATTTACAACGTTTTCTGAATAATAATGGGTATCTTTTAATAAAAGATGGGCCAGGATCTCCTGGAAAAGAAACAAATTATTTTGGAGAATTAACTAGACAAGCAGTTATAAAATTTCAAGAAAAAAACAACATTAATCCCGCTGTTGGATACTTTGGTCCGATAACACGTAGTTCTGTCAATTATTAGTATTTAAGTTTTTAGATATATTGATGAGTATTTGGTGAGTGCGTAGAGTTGAATTGTTTAGAAATAACTTGCTATTTTTTTAATCCTTTAACATCCTCAACAATTTCCGGCAGATTGTCTGCAAAAATGTGAGACCTATTTTCTAATTTAATTAACTTGGAGTTAGGTAGGGTAGAGTGATATTTTTCTGCATGCAAATAAGGGACAACCGGATCGTCAGTGCTGTGGTAGATAAATATCTTTTCTGCTTGTTCTTTTAATAAATTAAGTTCCATGTCAGTTAGAGAAAAATCATTCAAAGGTTCTTCGTCCATACCCTCATCATCAAATGGTGGAGCAACTAGAAATAATCCTTTTATATTTTTATCTATTTTATTTTCTGATAAATATTTAGTCAAAAAGATTGAACCTAGTGAATGCCCTATTAAAATAATTTCATCGTCCAGCTTGTCCAAGACTTTTTCAAAATAAATTTTCCATTCGTCATATTTTGCGTTGTCTGTTTGGGGAAAGTTTGGATTGAAAACATCATATTATTCACCCAAATGATTTTGCAAATTTTTCTTCCAGTCAATGACGAATCTTAATCTATCTAATTTTATTTCAGATGTTTTTAAGTTTTCTAGATATGCATCATATGAACTGAAATTTGTTCCACCGTGTATTACTAAAATTTGTTTTTTCATGTTGGTAAAAGTATATCAAAATAGTCATTTTTTCAATGGTTTTGTTCCCAAATAAAAAAATTACAAAATTATACTAAGACATATCAGCGGAATACTGGTAGAATTTAATTAAAGATAAGAGAATCATTATGAATTCGTCGCAAGAGGTAGATAAAAAATAATTAATCTGACCGGTACTAGTCTAGAAGAATTAATCGAAGATATAAAAATTTCCTGGGTAAATCCTAGAATTACCGATTTTGAATATCCGTTTAGTAAGTCGCTTTTAGGTAAATGGCAAGTTCAAGTCTTGAGAATAGATAATAAAACTAAATTTGAAGAGACCGTTAAGCTGTGCAAACAGGACGGTTATGAGCCTGCAACGGTTTATCACTTGCTTAACTTTTTTAAAGAAATTGAAAACTCTAACAGATATAAAAAAATAATGGCACCGGGTTCTCTTTGTGTTGATGATTTTAAACATCCAGCTTGCGTTGTGTTGAGTAATGATGGGGTGGACGATATTAAATTAGGACTTGGTAATTGGCGGGGTTCCAAAATTAGTGGGTATGATATCCTTAGGGTCAAGAAGATTAAATAATCATGAACAAGCTATATTTCATTACAGGTGCGTCAGGTTCAGGGAAGACAACTCTAATTAAAAATTTAGAAAAGAAGAATTTGCGAGGTGTTGAAACTTTTATTTTTGATAGTGTCGGAGTTCCGTCAGAGGAAGAAATGAAAGAAAAATATGGAAGTGGCGAGAAATGGCAAAAGGAAACTACAAAATATTGGGTGAGAAAAATAAAAGAAAGCTATTTGGACAAAAGCGACGTTGTTTTAGATGGTTCAATAAATTATGACTTTATAGAGGAAGCTTGCAAGCAGTTTAAGTTGCAAAACTTTAAAATTATTTTAATTGATTGTTCTGATGAAGAAAGAAAGAAGCGCTTGATTGATCGTGGACAAGGCGAGCTCTATAATCAAGATATGATTAATTGGTCGCAATCGCTTAGAAAAACTGCAATTGAAAAAAACTACACAATTATAGATAATACAAATTATTCTCAAGAAGAAACTTTAGAAGAATTGTTAGGGTATTTAAACTAAATTTTTTCTAAAATTTTAAATTGCTTTTTAAAAATTATTATCATAATGTATAATTATGTATATGAAAAAAGATCAAATAAATGATTTAACTGTTTATATCGAAAAAGATGAAGACGGGGTCTATATTGGTTCTATCCCTACATTGAAATCTTGTTATGCGGAAGGCAGAACTCAGCAAGAGATGCTTAAAAATCTAAAGCAGGTTGCTAAACTTTGTCTGCGTAACAGCGAGGAAGCTGGCTCTAGCACTTTTATCGGCATTAAAAACATTAATCTGAATAATGCCTAAATTGGCTTTAATAAAACCAATTAAATTAAAGAAGATTTTATTAAGTTTGGGCTTTAAAGAAAGAGACGCAGAAGGATCTCATGTTTTATTCAAACATAAAGACGGCAGAACAACGGTGATACCTATAAAATCAAAAGAGATAAGTAGAGGTCTCCTGAGAAAGGTTTTGAATGATTGCAAGATTAGCGTACAAGAATACGATAAACTTAGAAAAAAATAATATGAAAAATAACCACAAAGGCAAGCGTTTATTTATAACAGGCATTCCAACATCAGGAAAAACATATTTAGCCAAAAAAATATCAAATGAAATTGATGCTATAGTTGTTCATTTAGATAATCTAAGAGCTGATTTATCGAAAGATTCAAAATATAAAACTTTTACAAATTTTTACTTAGATAAAAATGAAGAGGAGTATTTAACAAAAACTTCTCCTGAACAAATATGGAATGATTTAGTTTGGCAATCAGAAAATTTGTGGCCAGCTTTTGAAAAAGAAATAAATAGATACAAAGACGAGGAAAAACCAGTCGTCTTTGAGTGTGTAAATTTATTACCTCATATCGCTCAAAAATATTTGGATTTTGATGGGGTTGTTTTGATTGGTGATTCTTACCAGAACACCCTTGAAAGAAATAAAAAAGAGCCTCGTTGGGGTGCAACAGAAGATTTACAAAAACT
Source organism: Candidatus Parcubacteria bacterium (assembly GCA_009995365.1). Classification (GTDB taxonomy): domain Bacteria; phylum Patescibacteriota; class Minisyncoccia; order Phycocordibacterales; family JAACPR01; genus JAACPR01. The sequence continues at coordinate 7,291 of JAACPR010000007.1, forward strand.
AGAGGCTGAAAGTTTTTTTAATGTTGAGCGTCCTCGTTATAAAGCCGAAGCGGAAAAAAATGGTTATCCTGTTTTTGAAACTGCAGATGAAGCTTTTGAATATTGTTTAAATCTATTACAATAAAAATATGAAAACTAACCACACCTCCTACGGCATAATTCCGTTTTATAAAAAAGACAACCAAATATTTGTCTGTTGCGTTCATAATATAAAAAGCAACGAATGGGGTCTGCCGAAAGGTACACCAGAGGAAAATGAAACATCTTTTGAAACTGCACAGCGGGAACTCCAAGAAGAAACAGGAATTTCAGAATTTGAAATAATTGGCGGAAAAACTTTTTCTGAAAAATATTCTTTTGAACAAGATAGTGCAATTCATAACAAAGAAAATATTTACTACATCGCTGAGGTAACAGAAATGATTGAGATAAATCCAGCTATAGATTCAAAAGATATAAAGTGGATTAACATAAATGAAGCTGGGAGCTTTTTCAAATTTGACGCGATCAAACAGGTTTTGAAAGAAGTTTCTGAATATTTAAATAAATTTCCATTAATGACCGAATACCACGGTCGCTCTGGTGAAGATTATCGATTTGAATATTATGAATCAGATTCAATTGAACACTTGCCAAAAGAACAGTTATCACAGGTGGCGATTACGGCTTTTCACGGTGATAAGCTATTAATTGTTAATAACACAGTCAAGCCTGGAACCTACGGACTAATTTCAGGAAGTATTGAAGCAGGCGAAACTCCAGAACAATGCCTACCTCGAGAATTACAAGAAGAGTCAAATATGAGAGTTATTGGAGAACCTCGTCTAATCGGTTATCAAAAATGTACAAATCTCACTCAATCAGAAAAACCAGATGAATACCAACTACGATATTTTGCAAACGTCGAACCGATTGGTCCTTTTACTCCTGAATGTGATCCAGATGGTGACGTGACGGAACTTCTCGAAATTGACCCTGCGGATTACAAAAAATATTTTGATTGGGGAGAGACTGGAGATGTTATAATGCAGAGAGCTTTGGGGTTTAAATAAAAAATGATTATGCAAAAACTAAAATTTATTTATGCTTTTCCGCTTGATAGAGGAAGGAGGGTATTAGCAAAAGAAAAAGGTCGAACAGATTATCCTAGTTTAGAGGAAGTTAGAGAGACCAAAAGACACTTGCAAGAATTATGGGACAAAATTGATTCAGAAAAGAATGTTTTAGAAAAAATTAAAGACTTAACTAAAATTACTCCTAAAAGAAATTTAGAGTGTTTTGTGATAGGAGGACTACTCCGTCCTATGTCCACTCCTTTCATAATGCCAATTTTAAGTAGGGACGGAAAAAGAACAGATGAGGATTTTATAGACACCACTATACATGAACTACTTCATATTTTTGTATCACGATCCGATACTTATTTTGAATTTGTTAGAAATAAATATAAAGATGAACCTATACTTACACAAAATCACATCATAATTTACGCTTTTCTAGAAAAGATTTATAAAGATCTTTTTGATTCAAGACCCCTTGATTATTCAAGAGATGGTTTGTCAGAAGATTATCAAAGAGCTGTAGATATTGTTAAAGAACAAGGGTCCGAAAATATTATTGAAGAGTATTATCATTTGGTCAAAAGATAAAAAAACTTTTGAGTATCAAGGAAGAGGTAGTTTAAAACGAAAACTTGCCTAATGCATAAAATTTTTCTGACAGAAAAAACATTAAAATCTTTCTAAAATTATTGAAACATTTTCAAATATGTTAAAATCATAACCATGAAAAAAGGATACAAACAAAATATAGAAAAATTAACAGTTGAAAATAATAATTTTAGAAAAGTCGAGTATACAGGCGAACAATTACAACTAGTCCTAATGTCTTTAAAACCAGGAGAGGATATTGGTTCTGAAATTCACCCTGAAAACGATCAATTCTTTCGTTTTGATGCAGGTAGTGGAAAAGTCGTAATCAACGAGACAGAATACGAAGTAGCGGACGGCGATGCGGTTATTGTTCCAAAAGGAGCAGAGCATAATGTGGTTAATACTTCTGAAGCAGAAGATTTAAAATTCTACACAATTTACGCTCCATCTCATCACAAAGACGGCATTGTTAGAGAAACAAAACAAGAGGCGTTAGATAATGAAGAAGATTTTGATGGAACTACAACTGAATAGTTTGAACCAATAGAAAAATGCTTTATAATAAAGATATGACTATTTTTCACTGGATCATATCAACTTTTTCAATATTAGTGGCAGCGTATCTGTTGCCGGGTGTTAGTGTTACCTTGTTAGGTGCATTGGTCCTATCGATTGTTCTAGGAATAATCAACATGTTTATCAAGCCACTAATTTTTATTCTAACTTTGCCGATTAATATTTTGACTCTGGGGTTGTTTTCACTAGTTATCAATGCGCTTTTGATAATGTTAGCAGCAATAATTGTCCCAGATTTCTCAGTTGCAGGATTTTGGACTGCATTATTTTTCTCAATCGTTCTTTCTTTAGTTAATACATTTTTTGTAAGAACAACTACAGCAAAGAGAGAAGTAAACGAAAAATAACTTTACCTATTTCCTCAATAGTGTAAGCTACGAGTCTATATGCCACGAAATGCAGGAATAATAACTTTTGACGAAGTGTCCTATGAATACGATGCAAACAGCCCGGTTCTAGTCGAGGCTAGTTTTTCTGTGCGTCGTGGAGCGAAACTTACCCTAATGGGACAAAATGGTGCAGGGAAAAGCACGCTTTTCAATTTGATAATGGGTGAGCTGGAGCCAGATGAAGGTCAAGTCAATATTATGCACAACACTAGTATTGCTATTTCTCGTCAGGTTATTCCACGAGACGAGCTTGAATTAACAGTTAGAGATTTCTTTCAAAAATGTTTCAAGGAAACTGTTTATGCAATTGATCCAAAAATTGATGAAGTTCTGGAAATCATTAACTTGCAACCTGAAGACAAAGAGATTGCTGATTCATTCAAAGATAGATTGGTAGGAAGTTTTTCTGGTGGGCAACAGGCACGACTACTTCTCGCCTCTGCTTTGATTCAAAAGCCGGATGTTTTACTTCTTGATGAGCCAACTAACAATTTAGACAAAGAGGGGATCGCGCACCTAACAGATTTTTTGAAAAAATATAATAAAACTGTTGTGGTTATTTCTCACGATGCTGATTTTTTGAATGCTTTTACCGAAGGGGTTTTGTATTTAAATGTTCAAACTAGAGCTATTGAAAAATACGATGGTAATTATTTTGATGTTATAAAAGAAATTACTGCTCAGGTTGAAAAGGAAAAGCGAAAAAACGCTCAACTAGAAAAAGAAATTCAAGCTAACAAAGACAAGGCTAACTTTTTCGCTAACAAGGGAGGGCAGATGAGAATGGTTGCCAAGAGAATGCGTAACAAGGTTGAAGAATACGAAGAAAATAAAGTCGATGTTAGAAAAGAGGACAAGACAATTCGCCCTTTTACAATCCCTGTCCAGCAAGGAATTCCACTCGAGGTTTTGAAATTAAAATCTTATAAAGTAGTTGTTGACCATAAACCTCAGGAAGTTAAGTGTGATCTGGTCTTGAATCGCCAAGAGAAATTGCAAATTGTCGGTCCAAATGGTATTGGCAAGACAACCCTATTAGAGACTTTTGCTACTAAAGATTCTGACGGAAAAGAAGTCGCTGAAGGAGTTCAAATCGGATATTACCGTCAGGACTTTTCAAACCTTGATTTTGAACAAACAGTTTACGATTGTCTGATGTCTGTCACAAAAAATAAATCAGAAGAGGATATGCGCTCTGTCGCTGCTGGATTTTTAATCACCAAAGATGTCATCAGAACCAAAATCGGACTTTTGTCAGAAGGACAAAAAGGATTGGTGGCTTTTGCTAGGCTTGTTTTATTACAGCCCGGCCTATTAGTTTTGGACGAACCAACAAATCATATTAATTTCAGACACATTCCCGTAATTGCCAAAGCACTAGACGAATACAAAGGTGCGATGATTATCGTCTCTCATGTTCCAGAATTTATCAAACAAATCAAAATAGATAACACACTGGATTTGAGTAAAAACATTCCAAAGCTGAAAAAATAAATTAGTGGTATAATTTTTACATGAAAAAGTTTTTAAATATTTTCTTTGTAACACTTGGGGTGATTTTCTTTATTATTATTTTAGTAGCGGCGTATTTCTACATCACAGATCCTTTGAATTTAAAGCCATTGATATTTGGTGATGAAACTGAAACCGTTGGTGCCTCTAGTTCAGCAGAAACTTCAAATCCGACCTTGTCAGAATCACAAGAAAAGGCTCTAGATAAATTCGGAATTGACCCTAATGATGTTCCCAGCGAATTTACTCCAGAACAAGAGGCCTGTTTTGAAGCAGAACTTGGTGAAGATAGGGTAGCTGAGATAAAAGCCGGTGATTCACCAACTGCGATTGAGTATTTAAAGGCACGAGATTGCATCTAGTTTTAGTGGTATAATTAAATTGTCGATAGATAATCGGTTATTAAAATTTAATTAATTTATCATTATGAAAAAAACATTACTAATTCCTTTACTTGTGTTGATGCTATTTGCAACACCAGTAATGGCTCAAGAAGATACATTGCCAGAAGCTGGAACTACACCAGCTAGTCCATTTTATTTCGCAGAGCGTTTCTTTGAAGGTGTTGGAACTTTCTTCACTTTTGGAAATTCTGCTAAAGCAGAGCGTTATTTAAATCTTGCAGAAGAGCGCTTGGCTGAAGCAAGAGAGCTTGCTGAAGAAGGTGACGAGCGTGCTGAAAGAGCAGTAGAGAGATACGAAGAGCAAGTAGCCAAAGCAAAAGAGCGTGCAGAGAGAACTGGCGAAGTCGATTTAGAAGCAACAGTAGCAGATGCAACAACAAAACATCTGTCCGCACTAGATCAAGTTCTTGAAAGAGTTCCAGAGCAAGCTAGAGCATCTATTGAAGCAGCTAAAGAGCGTTCTATGAATGGTCAGCTTGAATCATTGCGTGGGTTAGTAGAAAGAGATCCAGAAAGAGCGGTAGAAATTTATGATCGCGCAGCTGAAGGTCGTCTTCGCGCAGTAGAAGCACGAGCTAATCGTGGCGGCGCAGAAGGTGACGAAGAGGATACAGAAGATGCAGAGGATGCCGAAGAAGCTCTTGAAGAGTTTGAAAAATATTCAGAATTTGGTCGTGAAATATCAAATATTGCACAAGGACTTCAAACAGGGGAAACAACTGTAGAAGAGCTTGTTGAAAGAGCAACTTCACGCCACCAAGAAATTCTTTCTGGAGTTCGTGAAAGAGTTCCAGAACAAGCGAGAGAAGGTATTGATCGTGCTATGGATAATTCTAGAATGGCTGATCGTCCGTCAGCAGAAAGGGGACAGTCAGAAAATTCTAATATTCCTGAGAGGGCACAAAATAGAAACTCATTAGGCTCAGATGAAACTGAAGCTGAAACTGAAGACGCTGATGTTGAATCTATTGATGAGGATGACGACGATGACGGTATTTCAACAGAAGTTGAACAAAGAGCTGGAAACGTGTCAGATAATGCTGGTCCAGAAAATAGAAGACGATAGAGAATAAAATAACCAAATAAAACGAAGCAATAAAAAAACACCGCCTAGGTGTTTTTTTATTGCTTAAAAAGATTGTGTTATAATTTTTTGTATAAATTAATATCAAAAGATATGTCAAAAAAAGCAAAAATATATAGGATGGTCATACCTGGTAAACATATTTGCCCATATGGGGTTAAGTCGCTTCGTCTTTTAAAAAAACACGGTTATGAGGTTGAAGATATACATTTAAAAACCAAGAAGGAAACAGAGCAATTCAAAAAAGAAAATAATTTTGAGGATACACCTCGAATTTATATCAATGGTGAACACATCGGTAATGATGATGATTTGGCAGAATTTCTCGGTTACGAGGTTCCAGACGAGAACAAGAAAACTTACAGGCCTGTTATAGCTATTTTCTCAGTCGCTTTTTTGCTGTCGTTAGTAATCAATTTTATAATCAATTGGTCTGAGGGGTGGTGGATGATCTTTCCAAATTTTATTGCAATCTCAATGATATTGCTTGCTCTACAAAAACTTCAGAATACTGAATCATTCTCGATAATGTTTTTGGGTTATGATTTGCTGTCTCAAAAATGGGTTCCGTATTCATATCTGTATCCTTATTTTGAGTTGATAGCGGGTGTATTGATGTTGGCTGGTATCTTGGACTACATTTCAATTCCAATTGCTATGTTGATAGGTTTAGCTGGATCGATTTCAGTTTTCAAGGCGGTTTATATTGATAAACGGGAGTTGAAATGCGCGTGTGTCGGGGGCGACTCAAACACACCATTAGGATTTGTCTCTTTGACTGAAAATGTAATGATGATTGTTATATCTATCTGGATGATAGTAGAGAATTTAATTTTCTAAATATAGTGGTAGAATATACCAACGAAATGAAAAAAAAGTTTAATAAAATATTTTTGTTGTTTTTATCGCTAGTGATTGTTACAGCAGGAATTTTTTGCTATCAAGGCACTCAGAAAATGAACACTCACTGCATGAGCGAATCTAGTTCAATGTGGTGTGGTGATATTGCAGAGCATGGAACAATTATTTCAGCTACGATTTTAGCTACTTTTTCTTTGATGATTTTACCGGCAATTTTTCTAGGTCGCAGAAGGGCTAATTTTCTATTCAAGATGCTTAGCGAAATTAATCTATCGAGAGGCGAACCTAAGATATTAAGGTGGCAACTAATAATAACTCCATTTAAACAAGCTTTGAAAAGAGGGATAATTCACCCAAGCATACCGTAATAGCTTATTTTAATTTTTATTAAAAACTTACTAAATTAAATTAAAATAAAAAAATGAAAAATAATGTATTAACAATTAGTTTATTGACACTAATTATAGGTTTACTCGTAGGTTATGTATTAGGTAACAATAACTATCCATATCAAATGCAGGAAATGCACGATGAAATGATGGATAATTCGCACGCTTTAGAGGAACACGATGAAGAAATAATATCAAGTGACGGTGCAATGCAACATGCCATGGAAGAGATGATGTTGGATTTTAGAGGAAAGACTGGAGAAGAATATGAAAAAGCCTTTCTGAAGGGTATGATTGTTCATCATATAGGTGCAATTGAAATGGCAGAGCAATTACTAGAAGAAACTGACAGACCAGAACTTGTGAAAATGGCAAATGATATTATAACTGTTCAAAATAAAGAAGTTGATATTATGAAAGCTTGGTTAGATCAATGGTATAACTAATATAAATTATGACTAATAAAATATTACCAAGTGTCCTAGTTGTTGTGCTGATAGGCACGCTTGTCTGGATGACAAACGACAGGCAAACAGTATCAAATGAAATCGCAACTGAATCCAATAATATAGAAATGACAGTATATAAATCTCCATATTGTGGATGTTGTGGTAAGTGGAGCTCTTATATGGAGGAGTTCGGCTATAGTGTTGAAAACATCAATGTTCAAGATCTCTCTACTGTTAAAGAAGAACATGGTGTTCCTTATGAATTAGAAAGTTGCCATACTACTATTGTCGACGGATATGTTGTAGAAGGGCATATACCGAACGAAGCAGTTCAGAAATTATTATCTGAAGAGCCTGACATAAAGGGAATAGGAATGGCTGGAATGCCAAGTGGTTCACCTGGAATGCCAGGACCAAAAGAAGATTTCTTAATCTATGAAATAAATCATGACGGAACAAAAGGAGATATGTTCATGAGATTATAAGTAGATTGAATTAATAATCAGAACAACTAGAAAAATGCGCTCATTTATGGGCGCATTTTTTCAGTCTTTTTTTCTTCGCAATGACCAAGCTTTATTAATATGTTATAAATTAAAATATATTAATATTTAATCGACTTATCATGAAAAAAATAGCAGTAGTATTAGGAACCGCAAGAGAAAATAATTTTTCTGAAAAAGTGGCAAAAATCGTAGATGATTCTTTGCAAAAAAGAGAAATTGAGACTAAATATGTAGATGTCTCTGATCATTTATTTGGTAAGTCCGTTTCTTCAGATAATGAAGTAGTAGGAAAATGGGCAGAAATAATAGACGAAGTCGAAGGTGTTATCTTCGTTGCGCCAGAATACAACCACTCCTATCCTGGTGAATTAAAAATTCTAATAGATTCTCTCTATGATGAATATAAAGGAAAAGTGGCAGGTGTTGTAAGCATTTCTGCCGGACAATATGGCGGAGTAAGGTTAGCTGATAAGCTAAAAGATCTATTACATACCGTGAATTTCAAATTAGTCCACAGCGAAGTTAATGTTTCAGGCGTTCAAAAAGAAATAGATGAAGAAAAAATTAATAAACATCTTGAAACACTTGTCGCTGAGATGAATTCTTTAGTTTAGATGATGTAATCTAAATTATAAATGGTGCTTACAAAAATTTTATTTATTTCCGCTAACAAAAGTCAGAGCTTCACCTTTTTTATCACCTCTACCAGTTCTACCAATACGGTGAACATAATCTTCGAAGGTTCCAGGTAAATCGTAGTTGATTACATGAGATACATCGTTAACATGAATTCCTCTAGCCGCAACATCAGTTGCAGTTAGGACTTTAACTTTCCCGTTTTTGAAATTATTCAAAGCACGCTGTCTTTGTTGATGGTTTTTATTTCCGTGAATTGATTCAGAACTAATACCCGAACTATTTAATTGTTTTGATAGTTTCTCTACGCTGTGTTTCATTGACCCGAAAATAATAACTCTTTGGTATTGTTGTTCATTCAAAAGAGAAGACAACTTTTCAAATTTGTCATTTGGACCATGATAGACAACATCCTGTTTGATACTGTTTGTAACATCTTTTTTCTTTACAGAAATAATAGTTGGATTTCTTAGAAAATCTCCGACAAGTTTATTTGTTCTGTCATCGATAGTTGCTGAGAAAAATAAAGTCTCTCTTTCTTTTGGAATGTTACTAAGCAGGGTTTTAATTTGGTTAATGAATCCCATATCAAGCATTCGATCAGCTTCATCAAGAACAACCGCTGTAACTTTGGTTGTATCAAAATGTTTCTTCTCGTATAAATCGATCAGTCTCCCAGGTGTTCCAATAATAAAATGATTCTTTTTTCTTAGGCCATTTATTTGAGGACGAATATAAGCACCTCCAACACAAACAGTTGAAGAAAGTTTCTCTCGACCGATTAGTCCATAACTTAATCTTTGCAGTTCTTCTTCAATTTGAATAGCTAGCTCTCTGGTCGGTGTCATTATAAGAGTTTGCAAGTTCTTGTTTTGAAGTGTCTTTTGTATAAGTGGCAACAAAAAAGCCGCTGTCTTACCAGTTCCTGTTTCTGCAATACCGACAACATCTTTTCCTAAAAGAATTTCAGGAATGATTTGATCTTGGATTGGAGAAGGGTGAACTAATCCCATTTTGCTAAGTCTGTTTGTGATATTTTTATCAAAGCCAAAATCAAAGAAAGTATGTTTTGGTTTGTAAACTTCTAGGATTTGTTCTACTGGGTTTTTGTTAATAAAAATAGATGGGTCAAATGAAGGACGTTTTTTCTTAGATCCTCTAGAGTTTTTTGAACCAAAACCACGTTTCTTTCCACCATTAAAACTACGACCACTACTGCTGGCCTGTTTATTATCCGGTTTTCTGTTTCGATTGTTATGTCGAGATTCTTGTGATTTGTTGCGTTGAAATTTTCCACGCTGTGAAGTGTTTTTTTTATTATTCATATATTAGGTTAGTAACAGAACATTTAAGTGTTCTGTGATTATTTAATGCAAATTATAATTATTTAGACTATAGACAGGTCTGAACCTGTGGATATCCGCAGCCTCTGAGTTCTGCATAGATATCAAAAGCCTGACTATAATGACATATATCACTTTAAAAGTCAAAAAAATTGCTATAAAATAAAGACATATGGATAAGTCATATTGCTTTTGAATTAAAAATAACGTAGTCTTAGTCTCTTATGGAAATTAGAAACATAGCAATTATCGCTCACGTTGACCACGGCAAAACTACTTTGACCGATGAGATTCTAAAGCAAACAGGAATGGTTGATACTGGAGTATCAATGGATTCAAACGATCTAGAAAAAGAGCGTGGTATTACTATTTATGCAAAAAATACTTCAATTTATTATAAAGATACAAAAATCAATATTCTAGATACACCAGGTCATGCTGATTTTGGTTCTGAGGTAGAGCGTGTTCTTCGTTCAATTGATTCAGTTCTGCTAATCGTTGACGCCGCCGAAGGCCCAATGCCACAAACAAAATTCGTTCTTAAAAAATCTCTCGAGCTGGGGCTTAAACCTATTTTAATTTTAAATAAAATTGATAAGCCAAATGCAAATATAGAAAAAGCTCATGACGAAGTTTTCGATTTGTTTTCTGATCTTGGTGCTACAAATGAACAACTAGATTTTGAAACTCTGTATGCAGTTGGTCGTGATGGAATAGCAAAGCGCAATTTAGAAGATGAAGCAAAAGACCTCACTCCGATTCTAGATTTAATTTTAGAAAAAGTCCCAGCGGCAAATGCAGATGAAGAAGACAAGCTACAAGCACAAGTTTTTAACCTGGCATACGATAACTTTTTAGGTCGTATGGGTATTTGTCGTATTTATTCAGGTAAAGTTAGGGACGGACAAACTATTCATGCTAAAAATCATGATGGAGAAATTTTTACAGGAAAAATTACAAAACTTTTCACATTTGAAGGACTAGAAAAGAAACCAGTCGCAGAAGCTTTTTCAGGAGATATTGTTATGATTGCGGGTCTACCAGATATTTTTATTGGTCAAACTGTTTCGGAAGAAGCGAGTGGTGAACTACTTCCAGAAATTACAGTAGACGAACCTACTCTTTCTTTGAATGTTTTTGTTAACAACTCGCCATTTGGTGGAAACGCTGGAAAGTTTCTAACATCGAGACAAATCCGTGAACGCTTGGAAAAAGAGCTAGAGGTGAATGTTGGATTAAAAGTTGAATTCGATGGTGCAAACATGAAAGCAAGCGGTCGTGGTGAACTTCATCTAGCCGTTCTGTTAGAAAATATGCGCCGCGAAGGTTATGAAGTCATGGTCTCACAACCTGAGGTTATTATAAAAGATGTCGACGGGGTGAAAAGCGAACCATTCGAAGAGGTTACTGTCTTGGTTCCACAGGAATTTTCTGGTTCAGTTATAGAAAAACTAGGTAATCGCAAAGGACTTATGACAAATATGGTAGATGATCACTCTCAAAAGAGAATTACTTTTCATGTTCCAACTCGTGGTCTCTTGGGGTATAGAAACGAATTTATTATAGATACAAAGGGTGAGGGAATTATGACTAATGTTTTCTTGGATTTTAAACCTTATGTAGGTGAAATTGATAAAACAGAATATGGTTCAATGATTTCTATGGCTCGCGGGAAGGCCCTAGGCTTTTCATTGGCTAACTTGCAAGAGAGAGGAATTTTATATATTGGTGCCGGAACAGAAGTTTACGAAGGAATGGTTATTGGTAATACAACAAAAGGGGAAGATATGGTGGTCAACCCGACAAAAGGCAAGCAATTAACAAACATGAGAGCCTCTGGTTCAGATGAAAATATTAAATTGATACCACCATTTACCCTAACTCTAGAGAGAGGTTTAGGAATGATGGGTGATGATGAATATTTAGAAGTAACTCCTGATGATATAAGATTGCGTAAAAAGTTCTTAACAGAGACAGAGCGAAAAAGAAATGGTGGAAAGGTTTAATAGGTTATAATAACTATTAATGACAACTATTGAGATAATATTTTTTGCTTTATTTTTTATCTGGGGTATTCCTCTTGTTAAGTATCGTTCAAAATTTAGAAAGATTGTTTATCAAACCAATTCTTGGACAATTAATATAAAACCTTATTTTATAAAAGAAACTATAGCACTTTTCAAAAATATTTATCCTGAAAATCAAGAATATTTAAAGATGAGAAATTTTTATCGCAGGTATTTACTTATTTACATTGTTTTGTTTATTTTGGTTATAACCGTTTAGATTGACCTACTGAGTAAAAAGTTATAATGTTTCTCATCAGAAGAACATCTACTTCTAAATAAAAATAACAACAAAAGGAAAGGTAAAACATCATGCCCATGTCACAACAGTTCAAAAATGATCTATCTCGTCATATCTTACAAATCAATCAGATGGCTGGTGGGTCGTGCCATGTCTTTCATGAAGGTGAAATTCGTCAAAAATTACAACTTCTCGTCGATTTGGCAAAGCGTTACGATTTGAAAAACTTCAAAGAATTTTACGCAGTCAAAGCCGCAACAATTCCTTATATTCTTCGGATTGTAAGAGAGTTTGGTTTTGGTTTCGATTGCAGTTCTATCATCGAGGTTCTAGAATCTCGCACAGCCAACATTGATGTTAGTGGACCTGATGATGATTACATCATGTTCACTAGCAACGACACTACGTTTGATGAATTTGATTGCGCAGCCAATGGTTACGGCGGTGGAACAATTATCAATTTGGACGATGTCAGTTTTCTATATCATCCATTTTTCAAAAAAAATGGTTATCCTAAACAGCTTTTCTTTCGGATCAATCCTAGAGATGCTATCAACAAAAATACGGCTCAATTACAAATGTCTGGCAAGTCTGCCAAATACGGCATAATGTACGAGCAAGTCGTTGAAGCTTTTTCAAAGGCCCGAGAGTTAGGAGTCGAGAAATTCGGTCTGCACACCATGGTTTGCAGTAACGATCTCGATCACAAAAACATGGTCAATACGGTCAAGTTTTTGATCTCACTAGTGGAGGAACTTGAGGACGAGGCTGGGATTATAGTTGATGCCATTAATATGGGCGGCGGAATTGGTATTCCATACCGCTCTGCCCAAGAAAAATTCGACATTGAGGCGCTTTTCTTCAAGCTTGCTAATCTTCAACATAGTTTCGTCGCAAGACGCAATCGAGATTTAGCTTTCTATATGGAAAGCGGTCGCTATGTCACTGGCCCCCATGGAGTTTTGGTTACTCGAGCGATTAATCGCAAAGATATTTACCAAACACATATTGGTGTCCTGGACGGAATGATTGGCAATCCTCGCCCTGCTGTCTATGGTGCTTATCATGAGATAAGTGTCTTTGACGGAAAAACTGGCAAGGAAAAGGTCGGTGGTCCAATGGAAGAAGTTAATGTCGTTGGTCCAATCTGTGAAGATTGCGATCGCCTCACTATTCCAGGTGAACCACGGTTGTTGCCAAAGATTCATCACGGTGAGTCAGATGGCGACTTCGTTGTTTCAGAGGATTGTGGCGCGCATTCAATTTCAATGCCGTCAAATTACAACAATCGACCAAGGCTTCCGGCTTACATCATTACTACCAATGGTGATATTAAAATGGTTAAGCGTCGCGAGACAATTAATGATCTTATGCGTTTAACCAAAGGCCTCTGAGATTGTTTTTGAAAGAATCCGTGTTTAGAAGTTTTAACAAGACCCTTACGATTTTTCGTAAGGGTCTTTTTTTCTGAATAAGTGATTTCAAAAAAGTCTGAAAAATTTTACATTTGTGAAAAAACTTTTATAATGACTGTTAATTACAAATTAATCATTTAGTCATGAAAAAAATCATAATAATTATCATCGCAGTTGTCGCTTTAATTTTACTAGCTTTCCAAGCCGGTCTATTTTCTTTTACAAATCAAACTGATCAAGCAGAAGAAGTTCAGAATGATACAAATAATACACCATCTGAAACAGCTTCGATTTCAGAATCTTTCCAAAATGAAAATACCGAGACTTATCAAATCGTAGATCAATCAACCGTTTCATACACGGCTCAAAAAGAATTCTTCTCAAAACCAACAGAGGCGGTGGTAGGAACTACAAACGATGTTGATGGTCAAATTTATATTAATGATCAAGAGAATAAAATATCAGTTGCAGCAGAAATAAATCCTCAAACCTTAAATTCAGGAAGCGGAGGTCGTGATAATTATGTTAGTGACCTTTTTGGTTCCAATATATCTGTGATTACAGAAGAGATTGATTTAGGTTCTGACTTTAATCTTGATTTAGAAAATGGATCAGAAAACCAAATTTCTTTTTCTGCACCGATTTCAATTACAATAAATGGTGTTACCAATTCTGAAATTTTCGAAATTTCAGGAACTGTTACAGAAGGTCGGGCTACATTTAGTGGTTCTACTCAGACAACAATTTCTAGTTACGGTATTACAACACCATCAGCTGCCGGAATTTACACCGTCAATGATAATATTGAAATATCTTTTGATTTAGTTGCTGAGAGATAAAAATTTTCGGTTTTGGCTTATAATTAAAAAGATGAAAAAACTTTCCGAAAAAATTAAAAAAATTTATTACTACATTATTGCTATTCCAGATAAGCTTTATCCTTTTGCTTCAATTATAGAAGGAAAGGTTGTTCGTGGTGAAAGTTCTTATTTGGATGCTGTTAAAAAAGCTTTTGAATTGAATGGTGAAGGAAAGTTTGGAATGGGATTAATGTTTTATAGGCAAACTTTTCATTTAATAGGAGCTGTTCTGTTCGTAATATTTTCAACACTTATCTCTAGTAATTTTTTCGATAATGAATTGATGCCATTTTTTCTGTTTGGTTTTGTTATGGTCGCTTTGGCTTTTCAAGAGTTTTACTTTCATCCTAAAAAATATAATCAAGTTTTCAAAAAAGGCTTTATTGACTGGGTCGTTTGGATAGTCCCAATGGCAATATATTTAATTTATTTTGCATAATTTTGCCACACACAAAAGGGTGTTATAATCAAATTATATGAAAAATATAATTATTACAATTGTTGTTATTTTATTATTAGGTATTGGAGGGTATTTATTATTAGGTAATTCCAGTGAAACTACTTATGATGGGCAATCAAACCAAGAGTCTCAACAAGTAGATGAACAATCACCAGAGCAAGATGATGCCGAGGAAAATGAAGAAGAAATTTCTGATCAAGATTACGACAACCAATCACCGTTATCTGTTATTGGTAAATCAGTCGAAGGTCGAGATATTAAAGCTTATCATTATGGAAATGGCGAAACAGAAATATTATTTGTTGGCGGGATACATGGTGGCTACTCATGGAATACTTCTTTAGTTGCATACGAACTAATTGATTATTTTGATGAGAATCCACAAGTTATTCCTGAAAATGTTAAAGCTACAGTCATTCCCGTTTTAAACCCTGATGGTTTAGAGGAAATTATTGGCACAGCTGACAAATTTACAACTTCACAAGCTTCGGACGTATCTCTTTCTGAATCAATTCCAGGACGTTTTAATTCAAACGATGTTGATTTGAATAGAAACTTTGACTGTGATTGGCAATCAGTTGGCACATGGCAAGATCGTGAAGTTGATGGTGGTAATGAACCTTTTTCAGAACCAGAAAGTCAGGCTATTAAAAATTACATAGAAGGAGCTAATCCTCAGGCTGTAATCGTTTGGTATAGCTCTGCAGGTGGTGTGTATTCATCAAGTTGCCACAATGGTGTTCTGTCGGAAACTAGAGATCTTACAAATACTTTTGCTGATGCATCAGGCTACACTCCTTTTGAAGAATTTAATTTTTACGAAATTACAGGTGATATGGTTAATTGGTTAGCAAAAGAAGGAATCCCAGCAATTAGTGTCCTCCTTACTACACACGAAGGGATTGAGTGGACAAAAAATAGAGATGGAGTTGAAGCAATTCTAGATTATTACGCTGAATAAAAACAATAAAAATAATAATGGATATAAAGAAGGTAACAATAATTATATTAACTGCAATAATTGTGTTGGCTTTGGCGGTTTTCTTTATTTTTAAAAGTGAAACAGAAATTTTGGAAATAGAAGAAACAGTCGATCAGGAAATAATACAAGAAGAGGCTTCCTTAATAAATAAAAAAAATATCGGCTATTCTGTTGAAGGTAGAGAAATTGAGGCGTATGAATTTGGTGGTGGTGATAAAAAACTACTATTCGTTGGTGGAATTCATGGCGGGTATGAATGGAATACGGTTGTCTTGGCCTATCAAATGATTGATTACTTTGAGAATAATATTGATTTAGTTCCAACAGATGTTTCTATCTCTATAATTCCGTCTTTGAATCCTGACGGTGTATATGATGTTATTGGTGTTAGCGGTAGGTTTACTGCTTTGGATGTCCCTAAAGTTGTGGGAGAAGCTGGTCTCGGTAGGTTTAATTCCCATGGTGTTGATTTGAACAGAAATTTTGATTGTAAATGGTCGCCTGAGAGTAATTGGAGAGGGAATGTTGTTAGTGCGGGGGAAGGGCCGTTTTCAGAGCCAGAGGCCGCAACTCTGCGTGATTATGTTTATGAAAAAAAACCAGATGCAGCTGTTTTCTGGCATAGTAAAGCAAATACAGTTTATGCTTCTGAGTGTGAAAATGGAATTTTGGAACAGACACTAGATATAATGAACTTATACGCTACGGCGGGCCAGTATAATTCTGTCGAATTCTTTGATGCATATCCCATCACTGGTGATGTAGAAGGATGGCTCGCTTCAGTTGGAGTTCCTGCTATTACTGTTGAGTTAGAGACTCATGAGACAGTAGAATTTGATCGTAACTTGGCAGGCGTCAAATCACTGATTGATTACTATTCAAATATTTAAATTTTTGCGATTTTTTGAACATAAATAGGTATATGTTATACTATTGACAGAAAAGGTTTTTAACAGTATATAATTATCAAAGTCAATCGTATAGAAGTAGATATACAAATCTTTAAAAAACTATTTTATGAAAATATCACAAGAGTATTCGGACAATGAAGGAATGTTCAAAAGAGGGGGAAGAAATGAGACAATATATGGTTCGGTCTTGGAACCTAAAAAAGAAGAGTATAAAAAGAAATTTTAGAAAAATTTTAATAATAATTAACTTTATAAAATATGAAAAAAGTAATACTAGTACTAATTTTGATCGCTTTGTTGATTTCGCTTTGGTTTTTATTTGAAAACATAAATAAGGATAGACAAAATAGAGATAAAAATGGCGATAGTGATATTGTCGAAACAATACAATATATGAATCCTGAGTATTCGTTTTCATTGGAATATCCAGAAGCTTGGCAAAATTTTACTTCAGCTGAAGAAATAACGCCCAAATTTAATTTTTATTCAAGTGTTGGGGATTTAACTTCCGAAGAATTACCTTTTGATCATTTCGTCAACGAGACACACGTATCAGTTTATCCAGAAGGTATTCCGACAGAAGGAATTTTTGGTCAATCTGTTAGTATTGAAGAAAGTGGAATAGAATTTCCTTATGAATTAACAACAGATTCAAAAGTATTTGTTTTAGAAAACGGCGAGCCTTTTGCTGCTTATTTAAAACCTTTAGAGAGCCCAGACAATTGGAATAGCTCAGGTTTTATTTTTGCTAAGGTAAAAATTAATAATCTTGAAACAGTTTGTGAAAGAGATGGTCAAATAATTTCAGAGCAAGAAGGGTGCGATCCACTTGTTTTGGGAGATCAGATAATTAGAAATGGAGATATTGATACAAAATTATGGATTGATGCTGTCGAAGCTGTAGAATCATTTGAATTTACATCAGAAATTTCTAATAAAAATGATTTAGATGATGATTTTGTGCAAAATGAAAATATAATTGTTAGCAGTCCACAACCTGGTCAAATAATATCTAGTCCATTAGAACTTGAGGGGGAAGTTAAGGGGAGCTGGTTATTTGAAGCTACTGCCCCTGTCGTTTTGACCGATTGGGATGGAAGAATAATTGCAGAAAGCTACATTGAAACTGATCAAAATTGGATGACGACAGATTTTGTTTCATTTAGTGGTCTAATAGAATTTGAAACTCCAGAGGATATCGGGGACTTTTCTGATAAGGGAACAATTATTTTCCAAAAATCAAACCCATCAGGTCTTCCAGAAAATGACGATGCATTAGAATTTGATGTTTTGTTTAGGTAATTAAATTCTGTATAATATAAAAATATGGATTGGATTGATTTAAAAACTTTTTATTTAATACTTCATATTTTTGGTGCTGTTTTAGGTGCTGGAGGTGCGTATGTTAGTGATGCAATGTTTTTTGCATCAATTAGGGACAGAATTATTTCTGGTCGTGAACTTCAGTTTATGAAAATTGGTAGCGCATTTGTTTGGTTCGGTTTAATTCTGTCTATTATTTCTGGTATATTGCTTTTCTCTACTAATCCGGCTATCTATATAGAGTCTTCAAAGTTCTTGATAAAAGTCTTTATTGTATTAGTAATTTTAATTAACGGAGTATATTTCCATATGGGTCATCTACCTATGATTCATCGCCACAAAGATCATCACTATCCTTCGTCTGATGAATTTAATCGCAAAAAGAAATTTCTCATTGCAAGTGGTGTGATTTCCGTAACATCTTGGACTTTTACAATTATTTTAGGGAGTTTAAGGATGATACCAATAGATTTTTGGACTGCTTTGATCTCTTATTTAGTATTTGAAATAATCGCTATCTTTTTTGCTTTATTGATTTTTAAATATAAGAAAGTTTTCTAAATAAGCTAGTAAAAAAAAATCTCTGTGATAGTATCCAGACTAGAACAAATTTATACAGTAAAACAGTCATTCTACAGAAAGGAAAAGCACAATGAAAAAAATAAAAGTTCACTGTTTAGGGCCCGAAGGGACCTATGGTCATGAAGTCACCAAAAAAATTTTTGGTGATTCCATTGGAAAAATTGAAATGCATAAAAGTAACCAAGATGTGTTACGTGCATTAGAAAAAGATCCTAATAAAAATTCTTACGGAGTTGTTCCGGTAGAAAATTCTACTTCTGGTGCGGGTTTGGTTTCTGATGTTGTTCCAAATTTTTGGCTTCCAAGGATTAAAGATCGACCTGAAATCAAAGTTGTCGGTGAATATCGTCATGAAATAAAACATGTTTTGGCTAGTCCTGCTTGTCTTAATAATGAAGGTGTTCCTAAAATCAAAAGAATATTCTCACACTCACAGGCTTTAATGCAATGCGCTGGTAATATTAAAGAATTTGAAGAGAAGTTGGGTTATTCTTTGGATTTGATTCCGACAACTAGCACAGCTGGTTCTATTGAAAAAATAACAGAACTAACTGACGCAGCGATTTGCTCAGAGTTTGCAGCATTGAATAGTGATTGTTTGGTCGGCGATTTAAAGCTACTTTATAATCCTTTTAATGATAGTGATTTTAACCAGACAACTTTTCATCTCTTGTCAAAGACAGGAATTTTTGAAGAGGCGACACATTGCGCGGTTTTGTTTGATTTAGATGACAGACCACACGCATTAGTTGATGCTCTTCAATGCATATCTGGTTACAATGCTAATATGCATATGATTCATTCTATTCCAATAGGCCCGAGTCGGTATGCATTTTATATTGAATTCGATGAGTCGGAATATAGTGAAAAAGGTAGAAAGATTTTCAGAGCATTTGATTATGCAGTCGATAATCTTTTATGTCTTGGATCTTTTAAAATCATAAAAGAAAGGAAAACATCATGAAAATCCTAGTAATAGGAGCAAAGGGGTCTTATGGGAAATGGTTATGCCGAATCCTTGAAAGTCATCCAAAAAAATATCTGACAGAATACGAGGTAAGAGGAATTGATAAAGAAGAAACTGCTAATGTTTTAGACTTCAGAAGATTGATACATGAATCTGATGTCATAATTTCCGCAGTATCTCTGATTTCATCTTCTCGTATTTTGAAAAATGTTTGTGAAAATGCTAAGGAGGAAAGTTTGGTTATCGATTTTTCTTCATCGAAAAAAGAGGTTTGGACAATCCTTAAGGAATGTAAATCTGATTTTTTAATGTTGCACCCTATGTGTGCACCACCAAATGGATCAGATAAAATCTCTGAAAAAAATCGTGTTTATGCGATTTGTCAGTATCGTCTTGACGGGGAAAGAAACAGGCTTTTCTATGTTGAATTGAAAAAAATGATGGGTGGTGATTTCACCGGTATCAGTATCGAAGATCACGATATTATCGATGAAATGCAAGCCGTCTCTCATAATTTACTACTTGGTTTTGCCTCTTTTATGATTGCGGCACAAGAAAATTCAAGTATGGATTATGAAGCTCTAAAAAGACATTCAACGCCGGTTTCCAAACCTCTTTTCACTTCATTGGAACGATTTTCAAAGAAGGGAAATGCTGATACATCAGCCAAGCTAATCGAGTTGGCGATGAAAAGTCATTCGAAACCTTACTTGTCTGCAGTTAAATCTGTGAGTAGTAATCAGCTTGTTGGTGTCCCTCGATTTGTCGAGAAACTCTCCAAGAGGATTACTCGGATTAAGGAGAAGCTTTTTGGTCCTTGAATCGGTGAACAAAGTTCTTTAAAGTAAAAACAAAGGTGCTGCGACTAAAAATCGTAGCACCTTTTTCTGTTTTTTATCTATAAATTTTAAGTTGTGAATCATTTAGAAAATTAATCAATATGATCCTCATCATCTTTATGATCCTCCTCATCATGTATTTCATGCTTTTCATCGTCGTACCCATGTCCGTGAGCATCTTCTTCGTGAGAATGAGAGAATTGATTACTAATTGTTAGCATTAAAATTAAACCTAGTAAAAATAACAAAACATGTTTCAGGTAATGTTTTTTACTAATTGAATCTCTAACTGAATGGGGAATCAAGTCTTGCAAAACCACAATTAGAAAGGCCCCTCCAGAAATCGCAAGCAGGGGCATCTCTAATAGCTTGAAATTATCTAGCAAAAGAAAACCTCCAATAGAACCAATTAGTATTGTTGAAGATACTAGAAAATTAACTTTCAAAGCTTGTTTGATAGAAAATCCAGCACTTCTCAATACAAAAAATTCTGAAACTTCTTGAACAAGTTCATGAATTAAAATACCCAACACTGTGACAATTCCAAAAACTGAACTAATAGAAAAAGCTGAAGCAATCAAAATACCATCACCAATATTATGTAATGAATCAGATAGGATAACTTTTTTAGGATCTATTTTTTTATTTCCATGCTTTTCGTCATGATCGTGATCGTGATCATGAAATTCAGGTAATAATTTAAAGATAAACCAGATACCAACCATTCCAATCAATACCCAGAAAATTGGGGAGCTGTTGCTTTCACTTAAGTGAAGAGACTCTACTATTAATCCATAAGAGATTACTAAAAAGACTCCGGCAGAAAAGCTAACTAAAAAGTGTAGATTCCTCTCCACTAATGCCCCAGCTTTTTTCCATACAGAAAAAACACCAACCAAAGATGCCAACATCACTAATAAAGAAAAAATTATAATTTCGAACATATTTATATTGATTTAAAATTTGTTTAATTGTTAATGCAAATCATTTGCATTAATGTTATACTACTTTTGTATGGAAAAAGCAACAAAAACAATAGAAAAAATTCTTGAAGACAATAATTTAAAAAACACTAAAGGCCATTTCAATGTTTTGAGTGTTTTAATAAAAGAAAAACATCCTCTGTCAGTTGAGAATGTTGGCAAGAAAATTTCAATCAAAATCAATACTACAACTCTTTATAGAATTTTGGACAAATTGTCAAAAAAAGGAATAATTTATCAGACAACTTTTTTAGACGGCAAGACTTATTATGAATATCAAAAGCATCACCACCACCATATAACATGCACGAAATGTGGTATTAAAAATAAGGTAGATTTTTGTGTTTCAAAAGAAATCGAAAAAATTAATATAAAGAAGGCTGGTTTTGTTGAGATAAACGACCATGTATTAGAATTTTTTGGTGTTTGTAAAAAATGTCAAAAAAAATAAAATTTGCTACAATAGTCCGACAAATGAAAAAAATTATATTAATAATAGTTACTATGTTGTTAATAGGGTTAGTTGCACTAATTCTTGTTTTTGATAATACTGAAAGTTTTGATAGAGGTTCGATTTCTGTAAATAACATAGTTGGTAATATAACTGGAGAAAAAAAAGATAATAAACCAGAACTTGATAAAGAAAAATACGATGAGCTTTCTGAATATGTAGCAAACAATCCAGAACCCAAAGAAATTATCGTTACATCAACTTCTACTAATTCAAATGGAGAAATAGTTTATTCAACCTCTACAAAAATAGTTAAAGAAGAGCATTTGTATCCTGTAAAAGATGCAGTTTATCCAAAGGCTGGTGCAATTCTGCCATTCAATAGAATTATTGCTTATTATGGAAATTTCTATTCAACTAGAATGGGTATTTTAGGTGAGTTCGAAGAAGAGGAAGTTTTACGCCGTCTCCAAGAAGAGATTGATAAGTGGAATGAGGCTGATCCAGAAATTAATGCCTTGCCTGCAATTCACTATATTGCTAGCACTGCCCAGGGTACACCCGGTGATGAAGGCCTTTATACTTTGAGGATGCCAGACGAACATATTGAAAGAGCAATTTCAATGGCTGATAAAATAGATGCAATAACTTTTCTTGATTTGCAGGTTGGACTTAGCACAATAGAACGAGAGCTTCCTTATATTGAAGAACATCTTAAAAATCCAAAAGTTCACTTAGCAATTGATCCAGAATTTTCTATGAAAAGTGGCGATAGACCAGGAACAATTATTGGTCATTTTACCGACGATGATATTAATTTTGTTATTAATCGTTTGTCGAAAATTGTCAGAGAAAATGATTTGCCGCCAAAAGTTTTAGTTTTACATCGTTTTACTCAAAACATGATTCAAAATTACCAAAACATAAAACCAACAGAAGAAGTTCAAGTAGTTGTTCATATGGACGGATGGGGATCACCTGCTAGAAAATTTGGAACTTATAATTATGTGGTTGCACCGGAACCAATTCAATTTACAGGCTTTAAAATATTTTATGGTAATGATTTGAAAGAAGAACCGCACCGACTCGTTGAACCCGAGGAATTATTAAAGCTTCAGCCAAATCCGGTTTATATTCAATATCAATAATGCTGTCTTTTCAAAAAAAAGTCGGAGAGACTCCCTTGGAAATGCTAAATCGTCTCAGAATTGAACAACCTGATTTCAAAGATTCAAAGTTGTCTTATGCTGGAAGGCTCGATCCCATGGCAGAGGGTGAAATGCTAGTTTTGGTTGATGAGGAAAATAAAGATTATAAAGAATACCTTGGTTATGACAAAGAATATGAGGCGACTTTTTTGTTGGGGATTGAAACAGATACCGGCGACGCACTAGGGCTTATACAAAATTTTATAAAAAGTGATGAATACGGAATGTTTTTAGAAAAAGAATTTCAAAATGTTTTAAAGGAAGAAGTTAAAAACCTAAAGGAAATTAAAAAACAGAAATATCCTTGGTTTTCGTCCATGGTTGTTGATGGTCTAAAATTATTTGATCATTTCAAGCGAGGAAATTTAGATATTAAAAGACCGACAAGAGATGTGAATATCAAAGAAATAGAACTTCTGTCTATTGAAAAAGAAAGCAAAGAAAATTTGGGAAAATACATTTCAGAAAATATATCCAAGATCAATGGAGAATTCCGACAAACAGAGATAATCAAAAAGTGGGAAAAGTATTTTGCCGATGATGCACCCGATTTTATCCTGACTTTTAGTGTAAAAATAAAAGTTTCAACAGGAACTTACATTAGAGGTTTGACCGAAAATTTTAATGAACCAACTATGCTTTTAAAATTAAAAAGAACTAAAGTTTTTGTTTAAGTGCATTTTATCTTAATTTCTGTTAACTTAGACTAATGATTGAAGTAAAAAATCTAACCAAATATTACGGAGAAGAGCGTATTTTGAACCGCGTTTCTTTTAAAATTGAGAAAGAGCACAAAGTTGCTCTGGTTGGTTTTAATGGTGTTGGAAAATCTACTTTATTGAAAATTTTGGCGGGTGCTATCAAGCCTGACAAGGGAGACATTAATTACAACAAAAAAGTCACCATCGGATACTTGCCCCAAGAAACCAATAAATATGATGGTTACAAAGTCATAGATTTCTTGAAAGAATATGTAGACAAGGACGACGACGAACCTTTTAGGAGAAAAATCGAGATTATGTTCTCTGGTTTTATTTTGGATTCAGAAATAAAAAATAAAAAAATATCTCAAATCAGTAGTGGACAAAAAACAAAAGTATTTTTGACTGCGGTTTTGTTAAAAGAACCTAACTTACTTTTATTGGATGAGCCGACTAACAACCTCGATCTCCCTGCGTTAATTTGGTTAGAAAATTATTTAAAAGAATTTAACTCTGCTTTTATAGTGGTTTCTCATGATAAAAAGTTTTTGAGTAATGTCGCCAATAAGGTTTATGAAATAAATTGGGTTAAAAAAGATTTGGAAATCTCGAATGGAACTTATGAAGATTATCTAGAGAGAAAAAATAAAGAATTAAAAAGACAACAGCTGGATTATGATTTACAACAAGAAGACATAAACAGACTTAGAAAGCTAGCAAAAGACAAGCAAGAGAACGCCGCTAAGGGCGCAAAATATGTTGCGCCAGATAACGATCATATGTTGCAAGGATATCGACGTAACAAATCTTCTGATTCTCTGAGAGATTCGAAAGTTATATTCAATAGAATCAAAAGAATGGATAAGGTCGACAAACCAGAGCATAGAAAAAGTTTTATCATTGATATTGAAGAAGAAAATATTGGAGATTCACGAGACGTTATTTTAAAAGACTTGATTACAGGCTATGAAGACTTTCAAATTGGTCCTATAAATTTAAATATTGAATCCGGAGATAGAGTTTGTATTTTGGGGTTGAATGGAACCGGTAAGACAACTTTGTTAAAAACTATCATTGGTGATTTAAAAGCGATCTCTGGCCAAGTTGAAGTTGGAGAAGGAATTAGGTTTGGAAATTTGATGCAAGAATATCAAAATATTCCGAAGAAAAAAACGCTGTCTAAATTTTTAATTGATAGAACCGGACTTGAGAAAAAAGAAGTTGAAAACTACTTAGACTTTTTTGGATTCAAAGAGGTGCAGTATAACGATGAAATATCTATTCTGAGTCCTGGATCAAAAGCTAGATTGATTTTGGCTCTTTTTGCGATTGAAAATGTTAATACACTTATTTTAGATGAGCCAACTAATAATTTGGACTTGGAAGCGGGTGGAGCATTACAAAAAGCTGTAGACAAATTTAAAGGAACAATTATTTTTGTTACTCACGATCGTATGTTTGTTGAAAAGTCTAGATTTAATAAATTATTTTTATTAGGAAACGGAGATTTATCTAAAGTAGAAAATTTCAAAGACTATGTTGATGAAATGGATAAAAAGTCTAAAAAATTAATTAGGTTGATTAAATAAAATTAAGTATAATTAGTTTAATGATATTAAATTTTATTGAATTATTTATTATATTGGCTGGTTTTGTTATTGGGTTAGGTGCGGTGGTTGTTATTGACCTGCATGGCTTTCTTGCTAGAAAATCAAATTATTGGACACTTGCAACTACTAGAACACACAAAGTTACCAAGCCGATGATTTGGGTGGGTATGACACTAGTTTTAATTGGCGGTCTACTGAATTATTCTGGAAATTTTTTATTGGTGCATTTAATTTTATCAGGCCTGCTTATTTTAAACGGTTTATTCCTCAATTTTGTTGTTAGTCCATTTCTATTAAAAAGAGAAAGGGAAGGGATGGAGTCAGAATTGCTACCAGATTCTCTACAAAAAAAGATTATCATAAGTTTTATTCTATCTGTTATTGGGTGGTGGACATCAATCGGGCTTTTTATTTTGTTTTTGTTGTAATTTAAAAAGCATAAAGTTTTCTGACTTGCGACTTTGACTTTAGTCGAATAATGTTGTATTCTGCTTAAAGATCATTTCGGGTCTTTTTAAGTAAACAAAAAACAATCCAAGCAATCTTCAAACAATAAAAGAGAGGAAAAATATGACAGATACGACAATTCCTGCAGTGAAAGAAAACAAATTCATCGATGCAACAAATATTCTGGATCATAACGAACCAGTTTCTGTAAAGCATAATATTCCGTTAAAGGATCTAATATTCAAATTAGGTCCAGGATTCGGATACGCAAAAATTTTTGACGAGCTAACCCCTTCGTCAACAGATCGAAAAGTGATTTTTCATCTAATCGGTCATCAGGTCGAAGGTGCCGAATCTTGGCCCATAGTAAAAGAGATGGAAGAATTTGGAGCTTCTCTAGGGTATCGAAAGACAAATATCAGAGAACTTCTCTATTTTTGTAAAGATATTCGCGAAGAGCACCATCAACATCATGAAATCAGGAATTATGATGTTGTCGCTTCCGGATCGGAAGCTCAGATGACAAGAAATATTTCGGGTCATTATCCTATGGCGCCAAGCGCATTTTCGATGTCTTCTTTCTCAAAGAGGGCAAAGTGTCCGCCAAAGGTATTACTATTGATGGCTGAAGAGGTTTAACGGTCTCCGGATTGAATTGTCTGATAAATTTACAAGGGAACTCACAACGCGTGGGTTCCTTTTTTTATTCAAATAGTAGATAATGTAATTAATGAGAATTTTTTATTCAGTAATAATTTTTGTTGCTATTTGTGTGATTGCAATTTTTGCTATTGGTATTGCAGCCCCTGAACAATACGAACAAGAATTGAGTGCTACTTATGATTACAAGATAGAAAAAGTTTGGAACATATTAACTTCTGTTGAAAATTATCCCTTGAAGAAAAACAATTTAGTAGAAATTGAAGTTCTAGATAGTTCATACAGTCGTATATTTGAATGGAGAGAAATTTACAGTGATAAAATAATGGAATACAAAGTTTTAGAAAAAAATCCATATTACTACAAGGTAGAAGTTAAAGAAGACAATTTTTATGAAGGAGTATGGGAATATTATTTGGAATTTACAGATAAAACTAAACTTACAATTGTAGAAAAAAGCGTCAATACAAATATTTGGGAAAGAGGTATTGATACTATTTTAAGACGCAATCAATACATAAATAATGAATTTAAGTGGATAAGAGTCTCACTGTTGAATGACTTAATATATGAATTATGAATTTAAGCAAGGCCGATAGACTAATAATTTTAGCTACAAAAACTATACTTGGTTTCGTGGTGTTTTTTGTGTTTTTGTATACAGTCCCAATTTATAAGCAATTCAAAAACAGCGATATTGTCTTAGCTTTTATGAATCAAAAAAATGCTGTAATAGGGGAAACTGCGTTAAAAGTCGAAATCGTCGATACTTTACAAGAAAGAGCTAAAGGATTAAGTGGTAGAGACAATTTAAAACAAAAAGAAGGGTTATTCTTTGTTTTTGAAGAAGATGATTATCATGGAATATGGATGAAAGATATGAATTTTTCAATAGATATTATTTGGCTTGATTCTACGATGCAGATAGTTGATTACAAGGAAAATGCGAGTCCGGATAGCTATCCAAAAGTTTTTAAGCCTCAAAAAAAGTCTAGATATGTGCTAGAAGTTCCCGCAGGTTTCTTCTCAGAAAATAATTTAAAGCTTTATGATGAGATGACAATTTTATAATTTTCGTTCTGATTTTTTTAGAAAAACTTTATCTAGGCGACCATATTTACAGGCTTGATACGGAACCATTCTTTACATCTTTTTTATTTTGTTATCCCATAGTTATCCACAGCTTTTCACCAACTACAAAGAGATAGAATATAACAACCTTAATAGTTAATTATTAAAATTATGGCAAAAAAGAGCACAAAAAATATTAAAAAAACACCTAATAATAAGGTTAAAAATACAATAAAGACAAATAAAAACACTTCTAAATTTGTAAAAAATGTAAGAAAAAGAGATGGTTCAATCGTCCCATTTGATCTAGAAAAAGTGACAAATGCTATTTATAAAGCTTTAGTCAATACAAATGAAGGTGATATGGATGATGCAATTTTGATTACAAATCATGTTCATTCAGAATTAGCTAAAATATCAAAGACTTTCAAAGGTTTTGTGCCAACCGTTGAAGGAATTCAGGATATAGTAGAGCAACAGCTTATAATCAATCAATATCCTAATACTTCAAAACACTATATTTTATATCGCGAAGAACGTGCCAAAATTCGTGCTCAAAAAGCCATAGTTATTCCAGAAAAAGTTAAGAAACTTGCTTCTGAATCTAAAAAATACTTTAAAAACCCTCTTGCAGAGTTCGTATATTACAGAACTTATTCAAAATGGATTGATACTGAAAATCGTCGTGAGACATGGATTGAAACAGTTGGGCGATATATTAATTTTATGAAAAAGAACCTTGGTAATAAACTGAAGGAATCAGAATACGAAGAAATTCGCCAAGCGATTTTAAAACAAGAAATTATGCCTTCAATGCGTCTAATGCAATTTGCTGGTGATGCTGCTGAGAAAACAAATGTTTGTGCCTACAACTGTTCATTCATTGCACCATCAAGGATCAAAGACTTTTCAGAAATTATGTATGTTTGTATGTGTGGAACAGGAGTTGGATTCGCTGCCGAATCAGAAAATGTTCAAAAATTCCCACAAATCCAAAAACAAACAGGAAAGAAAAGACCAATATTTGTGGTTCCAGACTCTACTGAGGGTTGGTGTGATTCTCTGAATGCTGGATTAGAGGCTTGGTTTGCTGGTGAAGATATCGATTTTGATTATTCACAAATTCGCCCAGAAGGAGAGAGATTGAAAACTAAAGGAGGAAAAGCTTCAGGGCCAGCACCACTAAAAGAACTGCATGAATTTTGTAGAAACAAAGTTCTATCAAAACAAGGTCGCCGGCTTGCAAACATCGATGTTCATGATATTGCTTGTATGATTGGTAGAGTCGTCGTCGTTGGAGGAGTTCGCCGTAGCGCCATGATTTCTCTTTCAGAGCTTAACGATTATGATATGAGAGAAGCAAAAGACGGACAATTCTGGATTAATCATCCTCAAAGATCAATGGCAAACAACTCTGCAGTTTACGAAGTAAAACCTTCTACAACAGATTTTCTTGATGAATGGGTTTCTCTTATGAAATCAGGAACAGGTGAAAGAGGTATTTTTAACCGCGGAAGTCTTAAAACTCAATTACCAGAAAGAAGGATTGAAAAAGTTGGTGAAGATACACAGTGGGGAACAAATCCATGTGGAGAAATTATTCTACAATCAAAACAATTCTGTAATCTTTCAGAAGTAGTGTGTCGTTCAGAAGATACAGAAGCTTCACTTCTTAGAAAAATTCGCCTAGCAACAATTCTTGGAACTTACCAAGCTTCTCTTACAAAATTCCCATACCTATCAAAGAAATGGAAAGACAACTGTGAAGACGAAGCTCTTCTAGGGGTATCTCTAACAGGACAATGGGATTGTAATACAGTTCGTGATGATAAAGTTTTGCAAAAACTTAGAAAAGAAACTATCAAAATTAACAAGCAATTTGCAAAAAGATTCAAAATCAACGAATCAACATGTATCACAACAACAAAGCCTTCAGGAACAGTTTCTCAAGTTGTGGATTCTTCATCAGGAATGCATCCTCGTCATGCAGAATATTATATCCGTCGTGTGAGAATTGGTAGAACAGATTCACTTTTCCAAATGCTAAAAGACCAAAACGTTCCTTATTTTCCAGAGGTTGGATACAACTACGACAACGCTCCTACTTTTGTTCTAGAATTTCCAGTAAAGGCTCCAAATGGCGCTATTGTGAAAGATAAAGTTTCAGCGCTTGATCAATTAGAACATTGGAAATTAGTGAAAACTAACTACACAGAACATAACCCATCAGTAACAGTTTCAGTTGGTGATGATGAGTGGATCAAGGTTGGTAACTGGATTTATGAAAATTGGGATAATGTCGGAGGTCTTTCATTCCTACCTCGTTCAGATCATGCTTACCAGTTAGCTCCATATGAAGAAATCGACAAAGAGAAATATGAAGAAATGATTAAGAAAGTTGATCACATAGATTTCTCAAAAATTCTTGCATATGAAAGCACAAACAATATTGATATGAAGCAAGAGTTAGCTTGTTCGTCAGGAGTTTGCGAGACGGATGATTTGTTGGCGCAGGAGGCTAATAAGTCCGCTAATAAGTAACAACACCCAACACCATCACAACATATCTTTTCTAAAACAAACCACTAATAACATTATCTCTCTCGTTCCCGTCCTCGACAACACCCAACACCACCACAATAATATTATTTTAATAGACACACGTTCGTTGCTACGCAA